>JANOYC010000027.1:0-18991 GCA_031428675.1 Microbacteriaceae bacterium
GTTCAGCACCTCGAGGCCTGCGAGCTCCTCGACAGCATCGTCGACAGCGCGGGCGAATCGGCGCAGCGCCTCGGCCCGGGCTGCCGGGGCTTCCGCCGCCCACGCGCGCTGGGCCGCCAGCGCGCGAGCGACGCACTCATCGACCTCCTCGACAGTCGCTTGTGCAATCGTGCGGATCGCCGTTTCGTTGGCCGGGTTGATGAGTGTTGTGGTCACGACCGGGCCTCCACCAAGTCGGCCGAGCCACTTCGGCGGCCCTCGAGACGAGCGGATGCCGCATCGACAAGGGCACGGAACAACCGCAGGTCCACCCCGTCTTCCTCCGGATGCCATTGCACAGCGATCCCGAAGGTGACGCCGTCGACTTCGAGGCCCTGCACGATTCCGTCGTCAGACGTGGCCGAAACGGTCAAACCGTCGCCGACGACGTCGACCGCTTGGTGATGGTAGCTCTTGACCGTGATGCGGCTCCCAATGATCGTGCCAAGACACGAGGCGGGCTCAACACTCACGTCGTTGGAGTTGAAAACCCCGCCGCCGAGGTTGTAGCGAGTGCTCCCCACGACGTCGGGCAAATGTTGTATGAGAGTCCCGCCGCGCACAACGTTGAGCAGCTGCAACCCTCGGCAGATTCCGAACACCGGTAGGTCGGCCTCGAGCGCCGCGACGAGAATCGCGTGTTCCCAGTCGTCGCGATCGCGTCGCGGTGCGTCGGTAGTCGGATGCGGCTGTTGACCATAGCGAGCGGGGTCCACGTCTTTGCCACCGCTGATGATCAGCCCGTCGACGGAATCGACGACGCGCGCCGCGATCTCAGCCGTTGCCGGTTGCGGCGGCAGGAGCACGGCGATTCCGCCGGCCCGCGTAACGGCATCGAAGTACACCTTTGGCAGGAAAGCGGCGGGAACATCCCACACGCCTGTGCGCGATTGTTCGAGGTAGGTGGTGACGCCGATGATCGGAGGCACCCGGTCAGAAGCGTTCAAAACCGCGCACTCTCTCCCAGTCTGTGATCGCCGAATCGAAAGCGAGTTGTTCGATTCGCGCGTTGTTGACGTAGTGCTCGACGACCCCGGCACCGAATGCATCGTGGGCGATGGGCGAGGTGGCGAACAGCTCGGAGGCTTCGCGAAGCGTCGACGGCACGTGTGGAGCATCCGAGGTATAGGCATTCCCGTTGAGGGCGGGTTCGAGCTCGAGTTCGTTGTCGATGCCGTACAGTCCACCGGCGATCAGCGCAGCAACCGCAAGGTACTGATTCACGTCGCCACCGGGCACCCGGTTCTCCACTCGCAGACTGTGCCCCGCTCCGATAACCCGCAAGGCGCATGTGCGGTTGTCCAACCCCCAGGCAACTGCAGTGGGTGCGAAGCTTCCGGCGACGTAGCGCTTATAGGAGTTGATGTTGGGCGCGAGAAAAAGGGTCAGCTCACGCATCGTGGCCAGCTGGCCGGCGATGAACTGCTCCATAAGTTTCGAGAACCCGTGCGGTCGCGACGCGTCAGCGAGCACCGCGTCGCCGTTCTCCCCTCGTAGCGAAATGTGGATGTGGCAGCTGTTGCCCTCGCGCTCGTTGAACTTGGCCATGAAGGTGATCGCCTTGGCGTGCTGATCGGCAATCTCCTTCGCCCCGTTCTTATAGATCGAGTGGTTGTCACACGTCACGAGCGCGTGGTCGTACTTGAATGCGATCTCCTGCTGCCCGAGATTGCACTCGCCCTTGACGCCTTCGCAGTACAGACCTGCTCCTTCCATGCCCACGCGAATGTCGCGCAGCAACGGCTCCATGCGTGTTGAGGCAAGGATCGAGTAGTCGACGTTGTAGTCGGTCGCCGGCGTGAGTCCCGCGTAGCCTTGCGACCACGCATCGCGATAGCTGTTGTCGAAAACGATGAACTCGAGTTCGGTGCCGACATAGGGCACGAGACCACGCTCGGCGAGACGGGCGATCTGCGATTGCAGTATCTGCCGCGGTGACGGCGCCACCGCGGTCTCATCAAGCCAGTGCAGGTCGGCGAGCACGAGCGCGGTGCCCGGCTGCCACGGCAGAAGGCGGAGGGTGTCCATATCGGGAATCATCGCCATGTCGCCGTAACCACGCTCCCACGACGAGATCGCATAGCCGGAAACCGTGTTCATCTCCACGTCGACCGCGAGCAGGTAGTTGCAACACTCCGCCCCGTGGTGGGAGATCTCTTCCTTGAAGAAGCGCGCTCCAACGCGCTTTCCGGTCAGCCGCCCCTGCATGTCAGTGAAAGCCACGATCACGGTATCGATGGTGCCCGCATCGATCCGCGCGTTGAGATCCTCGACCGAGAGATTGCCCGAACGAACGCTCATCATTGGCGCCTTTCCGCGTCCGGCGGCGTGGCCGGTGCGCATTCCGACCATTACACCACAGCCCGATTCCGGATGATTCGCCAATTTGGGGGATGAACGCCCCGATAAAGGTAGACACGCAGACCAATAGACGCCATGCTCGTGCTCAGCACACCGAAGTGCCGTCCGTGACCGTTTCGGCGTTCTGGGAGGAACGAATGAGCGACAACAGCAACAGATCCGTGTCCGGCGTCACCTACACGCGAGCGGGCGCAGACTATTTCCAGAAGAGGACCTTGAAACGGTCCGCTGGCATCTGGGGATTGTGGGGCCTTGCTGTCGCCGCTGTCATCTCGGGAGACTTCTCGGGATGGAACTTCGGCATCGACTACGCCGGCTTCGGCGGAATGCTCATCGCCTTTGCTCTGCTGGTGGTCATGTACTACGGAATGATCTTCGCGATCGGCGAGATGGCATCGGCAATGCCCCACACCGGGGGCGCATACTCGTTCGCTCGAGCCGCGATGGGACCGTGGGGCGGCTTCATCACGGGTCTCGCCGAAACGATCGAATACGTCGCAACGACGGCGGTCATCGTCTACTTCTCCGCAAGCTACGCCGACGGAATCACGAGCGAACTGCTGGGCTTCTCGTTGCCCGCGTGGCTGTGGTGGGTCATCCTGTACGCCGTATTCATCGCGCTCAACGCCGCGGGTGCAGCGATCTCGTTCCGATTCGCCATCATCGTCTCGATCATCGCCATCGGCATCCTCGTTGTTTTCTCGGTCATGGCGGTCGCGTCGGGCCTGTTCAGTTGGGACAAGCTCTTCGACATTGCGCCGGACCCCGGACAATCGGCGTTCCTACCGCACGGCATCGTCCCGATTCTGTTCGCGCTTCCCTTCGCCATGTGGTTCTTCCTCGGCATCGAGGAACTCCCGCTCGCTGCTGAGGAGTCGCACAACCCCGTGCGTGACATCCCTCGGGCAGGTTTGATCGCTCGCACGACGCTCATTGTCACTGGACTCCTCGTGCTCTTCCTCAACACTGGCATTCTGGGAGCTACGGCCACGTCGACGGCGGGGGAACCGCTACTCGACGGATTCCGCGCAATCGTCGGCGACCAACTTGCCGCGGTGCTCGCCCTCTTCGCCCTCATCGGCCTGCTCGCATCGCTCCAAGGCATCATGTTCGCGTATGGACGCAACATGTATTCGTTGTCTCGCGCCGGCTACTACCCGAAGTTCCTATCGCTCACGGGCAAGCGGGAGACACCGGGCATCGCGCTCCTCGTCGGCGCAGTCATCGGATTCATCGCACTGCTGGCAGTCGACGGGCTCGGCGGCGCTGGCGGAGTCGCGGGTGCAATCGTGTTGAACATCGCGGTATGGGGCGCGGTCATCGCATACGTGCTTCAGATGGTGTCGTTCGTCATTCTGCGCAAAAAGTTCCCCGACGCGAAGCGCCCCTACCGCAGCCCGTGGGGCGTTCCCGGCGCGGTCATCGCGGGGATACTGTCGCTCCTGATTTTCGTGGGTTTCTTCATCAATGAACCTGCGCGACCGGCGATTCTCGCCATCGCGGTCGTCTACGTGATCATGTTGCTCGGTTTCGCCCTCTACGGGCGCAACCGACTGGTGCTCTCGCCCGAAGAGGAGTACGCCCTGAGCGGCGGGCTCCACGGCGACCCGCAGGCGGAAGGCTATGACGCCATGGAGAGGGACGTCTTCGGCAAGAGCTAAGCGGCGCTACGCGAGCGTGAAGGGCTTCACAAGTCCCGAGTACGCCTTTGCGGGCGGTCGCGCGAACTCATCTCGCCGGCTCGTCGTGACGCCCATGCGAACCATCGATTCGACGAGGCTCACGCCTGCCGCGACACCGTCGATGACCGGCACGCCCACCCGGTCGCTCAGGCGATGGCACAGCTCGGCCATCCCGGCGCACCCGAGGACGATCGAATCGGCGCGATCCTGCGCGACCGCGATTTCGCATTGCTCGGCGATAACGCGATACGCGTCGGATCGCGGGTCGTCGAGCTCGAGAACCGGGATGTCGGTTGCATACAGCGACACGCATGCCTCGGAGAACCCGTAGCGGCGTACGAGGTCCTGCGCCCGTCCCACGGTGCGCGAGAGGGTCGTGACGACACTAAAGCTGCGGCCGAGTAGTGTCGCGACGTGCATGGCTGCCTCGGCAATGCCGACGACCGGTCCGGCCGCAAGCTCGCGCGCGGCATCCAGTCCCGGATCCCCGAAGCACGCGATCACATAGCCGTCACTCCCCCGTAGATCGCCCTCCATGATCTCGTGGAGAATTCCCGGGACGGCGAGCGCCTCGTCGTAGTGGCTCTCTATGGACGCCGGGCCCATCGGCGGGTTGACCGCGACAACGTCGACGCCGGGACCGACCACGCCCCGGGCGCATGTACCGATGGTCTCGGTCATGGCCCGGGTCGTGTTCGGGTTGATGACGGTGATTCTCACGCTACGGTTCCGTCGGAGACCGCGTCGTCGCTTGCGTCGAGGACGGGCATCCGCGGGCTGGTCTTCTCGAGCCAGGCGAACGCGAGGTATCCGAGGCCGCAGCCGATGAACCATGTGTAGTTGGAGATCCAGCTGATGTCGAAGCCGCCGAGGTCGGCGATCGTCTTCGGAAGGATCGCGATGAGCACCGCGGGAACGCCCGCCAGGAGCACGGCAGCGACGGCGTTGGGGTTGTAGCCGTTGCGGAACCAGTAAGCGCCCGAGGGCTTCATCGTGAACATGTCGTCGACGTGCACTCGCTGCTTGGCGACGACGTAGTAGCCCGCGATGAGGATGCCGAACAGTGGGCCGATGAGCGCACCGAGAATGCCGAGCGTGTAGTGGATGGCGTCGGCGTTTCCGTACCAGTTCCACGGCGTGAGGAGCACCGACCCGCCGGCGGCGATCATCCCGCCCATGCGCCAGCTGACCTTCTGCGGGCTGACGTTCGAGAAGTCGAACGCCGGGGCGATGAAATTGGCGACGATGTTGATGCCGACGGTCGCGGTGACGAAGGTGAGCCCACCGAGGATGATCGCAAACGGCGTGTCGATGCGCTCGACGGTGCGGATCGGGTCAGTGATGAGCTCGCCGAATACGGGGACCGTCGCCGAGGCGCAGATCACCGTGAGGATCGAGAAGAACAGGAAGTTGACCGGCAGCCCCCAGAAGTTGCCGCGCTTCACCGCGGCGAAGCTCTTGCCGTAGCGGGAGAAGTCGCCGAAGTTGAGCATGGGGCCGGAGAAGTAGGACACGACGATCGCGATGGCGGAGACCATCACCGGAATCGAGGCCCAGAACCCGAGCGGCGTGCCCGAGGAGAGGTCGAAGCTGATGTTCTCCCAGCCTGCGTTGGCTACGAGGTAGATCGCGAGCACGATCATGACGACGTAGACCGCGGGGCCCGCGAAGTCGATGAACTTGCGGATGGCCTCCATGCCCCTCCAGAAGAGGGCGGCCTGGGCGACCCACAGGATCGCGTAGGAGATCCAGCCGAGTGCCGAAAGGCCCAGGAACGAGTAGTCCGTCGCGAGCTCGGTGCTGCCGGGGATGAACTTGAGGAAGATGATGTTGAGCGCCTCGGACGCGAGGAAGGTCTGCACGCCGTACCAGGCGACGGCGATGAGCCCGCGGATGATCGCGGGGATGTTCGCGCCTCGAACGCCGAAGACGGCCCGGTTTATGACGGGGTACGGGACACCGGTCTTCTGGCTGGGCTTGGCGACGAGATTCGCGAAAACCTGCACGATGACGATACCGACGATGAGGGCGACGAGCACCTGCCAGCTGGCGATTCCGAGTGCGAAGAGGCTGCCTGCGGTGACATAACCGCCGACGCTGTGGACGTCCGACATCCAGAAGGCGAAGATGTTGTACGAGGTCCAGTGCTGCTTCTTGAGCGGAGCGAGGTCCGCGTTCGCGAGGCGCGGGTCGTAGCCGGGCTTGATGAGGCCCGCACCCGCGGGTCCCTCCGCGGCACCGGGCGGCGCGACGGATGGTGCATCGACGATATGAGACAAGGGAAATCCTTTCGGGGCGAATCCAATGGGAGGGCGGTTCATCGGCATGGAGCGCGAGTGTCGCCGGCCACCATTCGATGAAGCAAGTACTTAATTAGGCCGCGACTTGCGGCGTGTAGTTAAGTTATTGCTTTATCGGTGCAAATCCGTTTCTGACGTGTAACGAGCGTGTAAACAGACCAACGGGTCGCCGAACCCTCCTTCTATATAGTGAGGTTCCGTGACCACCCGTGATGTCGAGCGCCTGCGAGCTGCAGCCGACGCGCCGCAACTGGGCGCTCGCCTGCGTGAGCTGCGCGACGGCGTGGGCATGTCGGCGAAGGACCTCGCGGCGAAGCTCGGCATCTCGCCGAGCGCGATCTCGCAAATAGAGCGCGGCACGATGCAGCCCTCGGTCTCCCGCCTGATCGCGATCGTCGACGCGCTCGGCGTGCCGCTCGCACAGGTCTTCGGCTCGGGCGACGCGGATGCCGCGATGCGCGAGAGCGCCCCCTCGGCCGGCACCGCGGAGGGGGGCTTCTCCCTCGTCCGGTCCCGGCAAGTCACGCCGATCACTCTCGAGGGCGGAGTCACCTTCCGGCGCCTGTCACCGCCGCAGACGACGGGCATCGACTTCTTCGAATCGACCTACCCGCCGAATTCGCGGGCGAGCGAGCGCACCGACTTCTTCCACCACGAAGGGTTCGAGGTCGGAAACGTCGTCTCGGGCGAGTTGACGATCGAATTCGAACACGAGACCGTCGTGCTGCGGGCGGGCGATTCGATCACCTTTCCGTCGACCATCTCCCACTTCATCCAGAACTCCTCGCCGGATACCCCGGCTGTCGCGACCTGGCTCATCGTGCATCCGGGAAGTCCCTGACGAAGATTGTCGTCAGAACCAGGTGCGGACGACATCCACGACGGAAGGATCGGTCCTGGATGCGTCGTCGATCATGGGGATCAGTCGCCACTTATCCATGGCAGTGCAGGGATGCGAAAGGCCTAGTCGCACGATCGACCCGACGGGCAGGTCTTGGTCGCTCACGTGTTCGCCGAGGGTGAGATGCGCGTGCTGGTCGTTGAGGGCGACAATCTGGCTGCCCGCGAGCACGTGGGCGCTTGCGCCGGCATCCAGACCAACGACAAGCTGCGGATGCGGTAGGCCTTCGTCGACCGGAAAGTCGCGCTTGCCGCCATCGAGAAGCGCAAGGCCGCGCTCGGGGCGCGAGATGACCCGCGCCCAGCCGTGCATCGCGCTGCGGAGTCGACGGTCGTGCGAGGAAAGCGGCGAGATCGCCGCGTAGAACCCGTCGTCGTGCACCTGGTACGCACCGGAGCGAAGAACGACCGTGGCGCTGTCGGCGAGCGGGGCGAACTTCTCGGCCACGATGTCGAAGTAGGCGCTGCCACCCGCGGTCACGATGGGACGCGCGCCGGCATAGTGCTGGGTCAGCAATCCGTTCAGCAGAACGATCTGGTCGAGGTAGCGCTTGACCGCCGCGAGCGATTTCGACTTGCGGTCATGGGCCAACGAGCCCTCGTAGCCGCCGACGCCGCGCACACGCAACACGGGTGAAGCCACTGCGGTATCAGCAATCCACAGACCCGCCTCGATGGACCGGGCCCCGGAGCGCCCGCCGGGCGCACCCAACTCGACGATGACATCGATCGGCCGTGCGAGAGTTATCCCCTCGAGGGCGAGTTCCATCGCGTGGATGGTCTCGACGCTGTCGACCCAGCAATAGAACTCGAAGTCTTCGTCTTGCAACTCGTCGGCGATCCAACGAACTGCGGCGGGGTCGACGAGGGTGTTGGCGAGGAGGATGCGCTTAACGCCGAATGACCGGGCCAGCTGCACCTGCCACGGTGTGGCGAGCGTGATGCCCCACGCGCCCGCATCGAGCAACTGGTGCCAGAGCTTCGGTGCCATCGTCGTCTTGCCGTGCGGAGCGATCGACAGACCGCGATCCCGAAGCCAATCGGCCATGACCGCCACGTTAGATTCGAGCGCGCCCTTGTCGAGGGTGAGTACCGGCGTCTGGAAGTCGCCGAGAGTCGGGCCTTCGTCGAGGAATTCCGCGAACGTCGACCCCCACGACGCGCTCGGAAACGAACGGAATTCTGGAGAGATGATGCTGTCAGTCACCGCGAGACCTCATCCTTACTTTGCCGAACTGCAAACGTTACCAGCGGAATTCGAGGGCGCGAGGTTTCCTTTCCTCACTTTGTTCCGCGCTGACAGTAATTCGACGCGGCCGAGTGCGAGGAGTCGAGGCTCTGCTGAGCGAGTGGTACACCGGTGGGGAACTATCGCATCCATGCAGCACCGTGTCAAATGTACGTTGTGCGTTACATTTGACAAATGTACGATCTGCGTTACATTTCTTAAATGTACGTTGTGCGTTACATTTGATCATGTAGCACGAAAGCGACATTACGTGGTGTTGGGTACTCGAGGAGCATTATGCGAATCCGCACGGTTGATGACTTTGGTGTGGTCGCACGACAGCGCCGCCGCGAACTCGGCCTCTCGCAAGAAGAACTGGGCAAGCGCGCTGGGGTCACCCGCCAGTGGTTGGTTCGATTCGAGCGCGATAGCTCTGACGTGTCATTGGCGAAGGTTTTCGCCGTCCTCCGCGAGCTCAACCTCATCGTGCGCGCCGATCCGGTGGTGCCAGCTGATTCACAGCTGTCCCCCCGGCCCAACAAGTACGCGGTTCCCAGGATCGACATGCCGCAATTGAACATGGACGTGCTGAGACGCTCGTTGGAGGCGGTCCGTCAGATCCCCTCGCAGGACGAGGTGGTGGCCGTGCGTGACGCGATCCGACAACTCGATTCAGCGAGACTGAACCCCCCGAGCCCAGGATGACTGACCCGCTTGACGTAGTCCTCTATGGCTATCGGGTCGGACGTCTGGAACGCCGGGCCGTCGAAGACTACGTACTTGAATACGACGACGCATGGTCGAGCGCCGATGAGGCGATCCCGCTATCTCTGTCGCTCCCCCTGCGACAGAGGAGGCACACTGGCAGGGTCGTCGCCAGCTTCGTCGACAACTTGCTGCCGGACAATCCGGAGGTGCGTCAGCGCTGGGCAAACGACGCCGGGCTGGACACCGTGGAGCCCTTCTACTTGCTCCAAGAATATGGCCAGGATGTCGCGGGGGCGGCGTCCTTTCGCCGGGCAGGCGAACCAGAGATCTCGAGTCGTCGGCCGATATCCCAAAGCGAGATCGCAGACCGAATCCGCCTGTTGCGAAAGGATAATACGGCGTGGCACGACGACTTCATGCCCGCCTCGGGGCAGTTCTCGCTCGGTGGCGCCCAGGCGAAATTCTCCCTTGCCCGACACGGTGGCGCCTGGTTCGAATCGGCCGGCGCTGACGGATCAACCCACGTGTTCAAGCCCCAGGTTACCGGTGTCCAGGACGGCGAACTCGTCGAGTACCTCGTCATGCGCACCGCCTATCTCCTCGGTATTCCTGCTGCCACCGTCGAGCTCTTCGAACACGGCGGCGAGCACTCTCTCGTGGTCGAACGTTTCGACCGGCGAATCGAAGGTGACCGGACCGTCCGGCTGCATCAAGAGGACATTCTGCAGGCTCTGGGACAACCCAGGCTCCTGAAGTTTGAGAAACACGGTGGACCGGGCGTCGACGAGATTGCTGGTTTGCTCGAGAAGGTCGCCGACGCCGATTCCCGCAGACGCTACGCCGCGATGCTCCTCTTCTCCTGGATCGTCTTGTCGACGGACGCGCATACCAAGAACCACTCGCTCTTCCTGGAGGCAGGGGGAGCGAGACTTACTCCGCTGTACGACGCCTCGTCCGCGCTACCCTATCTGGGCAACGACCTGTTCCTGGATGTGCCTTCGTTGTTGAAACGGGCTGGGGAACGAGAGCTGGCGGTGCGGTACGGGGCGAGCTACCTGGCCCGCGACGTCGCACGCTTTGAGCTGGACTTGATCGCGCGACGATGCGGAATGGATCGCGATGACCTGCTGGCCCTCGTGGCCGTCTACCTGATCGAGATTTCGGACGTCATGTCAGATGTCGCCTCCGACCTGCCATCGCGCCTGCAAACGGATACGATCGCGCGAACGGTGGCCTGGATGCCAATACGAGCGAAGCAGGCCGCCGAGGCCCTCGGCATCGACGCCCTGCTATAGCCCGGAGCGAACCGCACGCAGAGGGGTGCAGCCGCTCGACTTAGAGAAGGACTATTAGGTCTGCGATGCGCTGCGCTCGATCACAACCGCGCACCCCGGCGAGATCGTTTCTCGGGGCGGTACACGCGTGGGGAAGCTTCGGATCATCCGCCGATTCTCCGAAGACCTCGAACTGCTCCCCATCGGCCAGTGCCCGTCAAAGAACGCCGAGCAACGCGGGCTACGTAAGATCCTCGCCAGTGCTGCTGCAGGCACCGGCGCGGGACCGTCGGAGGTCACCTCAGGCGGCAACGCCAGCACGTTTCATCGCGAGGGCTACCTGAATTCGCCGCAGGAACACCGCGGCACGCCGGGCGCGATCACCGACCCCGCCGCGATAGTCGAAGAGCCGCTGCACGGCGAGCAGGCGCTCAAGGCGGCTCGAGGCTCTGCTGAGCGAGTGGAACACGCGAATGGTACACCCCCGGGACTTGAACCCGGAACCCACTGGAGGCGGTTTTACCACCCGCCAGCATGCCATCCAAGGAGGCACTCCCCCGAAATCACGCGGATCTCGGGCTACGTTGTGTGATCGATTCTAGGGACGAACTTGAACCGTTTGGGGCGATTTCGGGGTGGTTTTATGACAGATAGATGACAGGCGCCGAGGTAGTCGTAACCGCCTCCGCGCACATGCCGCGATCACGCGCGCGCGTTAGGGCGAGGGTCACTTTCCGGACCCAGCGATCTCAGCAGCAAGCGCCTCTTCCAGGGTAGGAAGGTCATCCGCCACGGTAGCGGCAATGGTGCTGCGATCGATGTAGATGTAGCCGTGAGCAATTCGGTTTCGGGTAGCCCAGGCGATGTGCCACTCTCCACGGAAAAGGCGCTCTCTCAATCCTTCGGAGCCTTGGGAGATCGCTTCTATTGCTGCGGATAGACGGAGGCTTACCGCGTCGGCAATCGTTTGGTCATTGAGGTCACCACGCTCGAGATGTGCGTGTAGAACTGCAAGATGTTCGAGGGCATCTTGAGCGACCTGCCGATCAGAGCGGCTCATAGCGGTATTGCTTCAGCCAGTGCGCTCTCTGCGACGGTCGGCTTCAAGTTCGCTCGAGGCACGACGTCAACACTGACACCAACGATGGCCGATGCTGCGGCCTCTAAGCGGGAAAGCGCAAACAGGCTGACAGGTTCAGCGAAGTCGACCAGGAGGTCGATGTCCGACTCATGACCATCCTCGCCTCGGCTGACACTTCCGAAAACTCGGACGTTGCTCGCACCCGCTGATGCCAGGAGCTTCAGAAGCGCTTCGCGGTGGGAGGCGAGCTTCTTCCCAAGCGCGGTACGCCCGTGGAAGCGAAGCAGTCGGGATACCTCCGGCTGGCTTCGTCCGATGGCTTCTGATATCTGCCGCTGCGATAGCCCCGCGGATGCCCCGAAACGAACGCTGTCGACGAGGAGTTTTCTCGAGCGCTCATGCAGGGCGTCTGCTATCTGGGCATTCTGTCGAATGCGGAGTATCACGTCGCTTTCACTCATATAGCAAATGCTATCACTACGCATGCACGCCGCCTCCGAGCGCCGAGGCAACCCGACATGAATGGGTAGCCATCGAGGACGTGGGGACGATGAACTTGCACCACGGCTTCGCCGCGAGCTGGGAACAGGTTCGACCGCTGCTGCTCGATCCTGTGCGCGTTCTGTTTGTCTGCATCGGCAATGTGTGCCGATCCCCGCTGGCCGAGGTCATGCTGCGCAAGATGGCGAGCGATGCAGGCGTGGCGGCGGAAGTGTCATCGGCTGGGACGTGGGCTGAAGTCCGTCAGGGCCTGTATGGCCGACACCGCTGCGTGCGCGCTGGGGCACGGACCCGACGGCACCGGTCACGTCAGCCGCATGCTCAGTCAAGACATCGTCGCCGCAGCGGACATCCTCGTGTCGCTCGACCCCGAAGCGAGCGGCGTCTTGGGGCGCATGTCGGCTCACTTGCCGATGGTGCCAACCATCCTCGACCTGTCGAGCGCGGCATGGTGCGCAAGCTCGAAGAGAACCTCTTCGCTCCGCTGGGCTACAACCCCGGTAGGAGCGAAATCAGCGACCAGGTCGGTGGATCGTGATGACGAAATAAAGCTTGGCCGGGGTCCAAAGTCGCCGGACGCCGTGATCCCGGTCTACCGGCTCAACTGGAAGTGACATTCCGTTGAGTCGCAGCCTCAGAGGAGGTACAGGCTCGCGCTGGCCTGAGAGAAGGTTGATCGCCAGCAAAGAAGCTCGGTTGCTCGTATTACTGCGAGAAACCGGGCTTCTTATCAGTACACCCCCCGGGACTTGAACCCGGAACCCACTGATTAAGAGTCAGTTGCTCTGCCAATTGAGCTAGAGGTGCATGATTCGAACGCGGAATTTCGAACCGAGAAGCAAGGTTAGCATGAGAGCAAACACGACAGTGACACGGGAGATCCATGACGACCACCAAACTCGATGTCGGCGACGTCGCGCCGAACTTCACGCTTCCCGACCAGGACGGGAACGAGATTGTCGTCGATGATTTCATCGGCCAGAAGACGATCCTCTACTTCTACCCGGCCGCATCCACACCGGGCTGCACGACCGAAGCCTGTGACTTCCGCGACAACATGGGATCGTTGGCTGGCGCCGGCTACCGAGTGCTCGGCATCTCGAAAGACGCCCAGAACGACTTGAAGAAATTCCATGACAACGAATCGTTGAGCTTTCCGCTGCTCGGCGATGAGTCGCTCGCCGTACACGAAGAGTATGGCGCCTACGGGGAGAAATCGCTCTACGGCAAGACCGTGACCGGCACCCTGCGCTCTACCTTCGTGATCGGCGAAGACGGCCGGATCGTGCACGCGCTCTACAACGTGAAGGCGACGGGCCACGTCGCGGGGCTTAAGAAGAAGCTTGGTCTCACCGCGTAGCGCTCCGGGCGCTGTGGCAATTGGCGATATCGCCTCTTAACGGGGAAAGCCGCGGCAACACCCGATGCCGCGGCTTCTCTTCCCCGGTAATCAGTCCCCCGACTGATTCCCATTTTTCTTCATTCGAGTCCCCCGACTCTCCTGAAATTCGAAACAAGCCCCCCGGCCTACTTCTCGGAAGCGATGCCCCCCGGCTGCTTCCTTGCTGAAAGCGTATACGGGCAAACAAATTTGCCCTATACCCCAGACTGGGGGACGAAATCGGGGGCGCGCCGCCCCCGCCTCAAAAAAACAATCGCGAGCGCCGCGCCTGCGGGGCACGCCGCGAATGGCTCAGCGCGTATCCGGCCGATGTGACGTCGCCGCTCTCACCGGGCGGGAAAACAGCAGGACGAGCGCGGTGAGCGCTTGCGCGAGCAGCACGAACCCGATGCCGGGAACAGCGAATGCGCCTTGGAGTGCACCAATGGCCACAGCGATCTGAAGAACCTGCCACACGATCGACGCGCTTCGCGTCCACGCGAAACCGCGCACAGTATTCACGGAAATGACGATGAGCCAAGTGGCGGTTAACCCCGCGATGACCGTGAGGGCAACTGCGCTCGCGAACGAGTCGGCGGTTGCGGTGAGCAACTCCACAATGAGCAACACCGTGACGCCGGCGAGCACGACCGCCTCGGTCATGAGCATCACGACATACAGGACGAACAAAGGCGACACGCGTGGCGTTTTCACAGGAGCGGTCCCATACGAAGCTATTGATTTGGGCTTGGGCCTATGAGAGTCTATGTGAGGTTGATTTGGCGCTCACGCAGAAGTGAGCGAATCCCGCACAATTTCCCCCCACGAACCCGCTTTTTGGCCTGTCGGCCTGCGTTCCACACTGCAGTAACTAAAGGAGTACCCCCATGGATTGGCGCGACAAGTCCGCTTGCCTCACGGCAGACCCCGAGCTTTTCTTCCCCGTGGGAAACACCGGACCCGCCGTTGACCAGATCGAAAAGGCCAAGGCTGTCTGCGGCCGGTGCACGGTCACCGAGATGTGCCTCCAGTACGCGCTCGAGACGAGCCAGGACTCTGGGGTATGGGGCGGGCTCAGCGAAGACGAGCGTCGCGCCCTCAAGCGCCGCGCTGCCCGCGCTCGCCGCGCATCCTGATTCACTACTTGAGATTCAGCCAGTTCATCGGAACGTGAATGGTCACTTCGGTGCCTTGACCGACGAGCGTGTGCCAGTCGATCGTTCCACCGAGTTCGCCTTGGATGAGCGTACGCACAATCTGTGTGCCGAGTCCTGAGCCAACTTTGCCTTCGCCCAGCCCCACACCGTCGTCTCGCACTTTGACCACGAGCTCCTCCGGGGTGCGCGTGGCGCTGATCTCGACTTCGCCGTCTCGACCGGCAAGACCGTGCTCGACAGCGTTCGTCACGAGTTCGGTCAGCGCGAGCGCGAGCGGAGTCGCATACTCGCTCGGTAGCACACCGAAGCTCCCCGTCGATTTCGGCCGCACGATCGTGTTGTGACTCGACGCCACTTCGGCGACGAGAAGAAGCACGCGGTCGAACACCACATCGAAATTGACGTTCTGGTTGAGTCCTTCGCTCAGCGTGTCGTGAACGACAGCGATCGCGGCGACGCGACGCATCGCCTGGTTGAGTGACTCCTTGGCAACATCGTTGTGCGTGCGCCGGGCCTGAATGCGCAACAGCGAGGCCACCGTCTGGAGGTTATTCTTCACGCGGTGGTGAATCTCCCGAATCGTGGCATCCTTCGTGATGAGTTCGCGTTCCTGGTGCCGCACTTCGGTCACATCGCGACACAGCACTATCGCGCCGGTGCGCTCGCCCTGACTGCGAACCGGAATCGCTCGCAACGCGATCGTCACCCCGCGGGCTTCGATGTCGGTGCGCCACGGGGCTCTACCGGTGACAACGAGCGGCAGTGATTCGTCGACCACAATTCTTCCGGTGAGCAAGTCGGTGGTGACCTCGGCGAGCGATTCGCCCTCCAGTTCGCCATCGAACCCGATGCGATTGAAGGCCGAAAGTCCGTTCGGGCTCGCGAACGTGACTACGCCGTCGACATCGAGACGAATGAGACCGTCGGATGCGCGCGGCGCACCGCGGCGTGGACCAGTCGGTGCGCCCAAGTCGGGAAAATCGCCCGCTGCAACCATCGCGAACAGGTCGTTGGCACACTCGTTGAAGGTGACTTCCTGGCGGCTCGGGGTGCGTGTTTCGCTAAGGTTCGTGTGTCTCGTGATGATCGCGATCGGCTTCCGAGTCGTCTCTTTCCCGCTCGGTGACAGGCGACGCATGACCGGCACTGCGCGCACTCGAGTCGGGGTCTCCTCGTACCAATCCGGGGCAGACGTGTCGACGATCTGGGCGCTGTCGAACGCCTCGGTCACCTGCCGCTTCCATTCCGGTTTGATGCGCTGTCCGATGAAGTCGCGGTAGAACAGGGTCGCCGAGCTCGACGGTCTCGCGTGCCACACCGCGACGAAACTGGAATCTGACGTGGGCACCCACAGCACGATATCGGCGAACGCAAGGTCTGCGATCAGCTGCCCCTCCCGCACGAGGAGGTGGAGCCACTCGACGTCGGCGTCGCTCGTCGGGCCCTGCGCGAGAACGAGATCGGAGAGGGTTGACACACTCCAAGGCTAGTTGTTCGCTGTGGCCGCCCGTAATCGACGCTTGCGTCGCCCCCAGCGCTGCCCCGCCGGTGCAGGCTCGGGCAGGATTCGAGAGGCGACGAACCGTGCAATCGCCAGTCGTGCGCTCGAGCGGGGTGCGGCATCCGTGATCGTTCTGGCGGTCAAGACCGCGGTGTCGAAACCGCTCTGGTCGTGCGGAACGAGCGCAACCGTCAGGACGCCGCCGAACCGGCTGAGGGTTTGCTCGACTTGCACCGCAGGGTTCAGCCCGATGGCACTCGCTCGCACCCGGTTCGCGACAACACTGATCCGGGATGTTGTTGCGAGGTTCGCGACGTCGGCATACGCACGCAGAAACCGCGCGAGTCCGATGGGATCTGCCGACGCGACCGCTACGACCTGATCGGCGCTCTGCAAGGCGGCAATCGTGGCGCCATTGCGGCGCGGCGCGGCCAGGTCGCTTGAGAGTTCCTCGTCGTGTTCCATGCTGAAGCCCGTGTCGAGCACCGTGAAGTCCACCCAGTCTCGGGCGGCCTCGAGAGTCGCTGTGACGCGGGCGGGCGACAGCTCGGGCCAGCGACTCGGACTGCCGATGCCGGTAAGCACCCAGAAGCTTCCCGCCGCCGACCAGTAGCGCTGGCCGACACGCTCGAACTCGTCGATGGTGAGGGCTCCCCCGCCCGCCAGCCGACAGGCCGCGGCGAAACCGGGTGCTTCATCGAGCAGGCCGAGGCTAGGAGCGATCGCGCCGCTGTGCGTATCGACGTCCGCGAGAGCGACCGAGTATCCGGCGGCAGCGATCTCGGCCGCGATGGAGATCGCGATCGTGGTGCGGCCGGGTGCGCCGGCTGGCCCCCACACCGCGATCACCCGACCCCGTTGCTTCTGGCTGACCGATGGCATGTCGCGTCCGATTACCGGACGAAGTAGAGCCTCGATCTCCGGCCAGTCGGCAGCGGCGCTCACCGTCTCCCGCAACCCCATCGAGGCCGCGAGCCGTCGATCGGCGTCGAGAGCCACGAGGGCGACGATCCTGATTCCGAGCTCGTCGCACTCAGACAGCAGAGCCTGAGTGAAGAACGGCGGCGCCGCAGCGACGATGGCAACGTCGGGGCGGATGTCCCTGAGTTGCTCGGCCGCCTCAGCCGCCGATCCGGACCGAGCTACCACCGAGTGTCCGTGGCGTATCGCTTCTGTGGCTATCCGCTCTTCGAGCGCTGCCGGGATGGCCAGCATGAGGCGCGCCATGTCAGTTTCCCGCAGAGACTGCGACCGGCACCAGTGCGAGTGCGTCGGCGTTGGCGATCGCTTCGAGAACTCGTGGCACTCGCGACTCCGGCACCAGTATCTCCACCGCGCTGGCGCTTCGATCGACGACGAAGCCGTCGTCTTCGACGATGCGAACGACAAGGGCCGACGGAACGAGCACGGCGGGCGGGCCGAAACGTCGGTCGTCGGTGGCAGGCGACGCCCATAGATCGACCTCGGCGCCGCGACCGACCGATTCCGGAAGCCGACCGCTCAGGGCGACGACCATCGACGTGGAATTCTCGTTCGCTGCCGCTCCGATCGCCGACGCCGGAACGAGTTCGCCCTCGTCCACGACGCGGATGACAACAGCACCGTCGGCAGGCAGGTCACCCGGTTGAAGATAGTGATCTTCGACCACGGGCATCCGCACATCGACGACCACCAGGTCGGTGGCGGTCACCCGGTCGCCGGGCATCAGCGTGGAGTCGGCCGCGAGCATCGTGGTGGTCTGGTCGGCCGACGACACCAGCCACAGCACGCCAGCGGTTGACCCGGCCATGAGCACGATCCCGAAGATGAACCGCGGATCGACGATGACGCGGCGGCGGCGACCGCCCGTCTTGTCCTCTGATGTCGGCACGACGCCCCCTCCTGTGTTCGTCCGGGCACGCTCATGCTCGCGAACTCGCTCGGATCGTCGCGCAAGTTATCCACAGCTCCGTTTGTCCCCATATCGCGGTCGCATAATCGAGCAATGGATCAACACGAGCCCATCGGGCGGTTCCTCACCCTTGCCGATACCGCCGAGGTGCTCAACGTCTCCATGAGCCAGGCCTACGCGCTCGTGCGCTCCGGCGAGCTCCCCGCGATCAAGATCGGCGCCAGCGGACGCTGGCGAGTAGAACGCGATGTGCTCGAGTCGTATATCGACGCGATGTACGAGGAGAACCGGCGCCGCGCACTCTGGCAGCAAGCCAACCTTCCCGACGTTGCCGAGATCTTCGGCGAACGGCGTCCGTAACGACTCGGCTGGTCGGGCGCCTCGGCAGTCACGTCATCTGAACCAGACGGATGTCCGAAAACGGGATCAGCCGGACGCTTGTGACCATGTGCTCACGACGTGCGCTGCCCGCCTCGTGCACAGCGAGGTCAAAGTGGTCGCGACCGACTCGATCGATAGTGCCGTGCACGCGCTCGGTACTTTGCCAGATCTCCACCTGACAGCGACGTCGGGACAGGTCGCGAAGAACGAAATTCAGTCCCAAGCGTTCGGAGAGCGCCCGTTGCGTGGCTGGTGCTTGCTGACTGAGCGTAAGAGCCGACCGTTCGAGAGCCAGGTAGGCGATCGCCGCCGTCGGGATCACGCACTGTCGCGTTCGGCCGGCGAGCGCCGCCTCCTGCACGAGCTCGCCCGCCACCCAATCGCGCCCGAGAGTCGATACCGTGACGCGGATGCGATCACCCCCGCATAGGGCGATAGTAAGCGGCAGCCCACCTCCGATCGTGCCGGACACCGCGGCCAATCGATCTCTCATCGTCTGGCGCCCGATCCGCATCCGCTCCTCTTCGGCTCGCAGATCGGCCTCTTCCAGCGCGAGCTCGTGCTCGAGTTGACCTTCGAGGTCATCGAACAGATTGTCCCAGCGCA
>JANOYC010000028.1:0-29925 GCA_031428675.1 Microbacteriaceae bacterium
ATCGGCAATGCTCGTGACGTTGTTGGCGTCTGAGAACTCCTGAGTCACGACATAGGAGTCTTGGTCGGTGGCGTCAGCTTGGTCGAGAGCAACCAGACCCTCGGGAAGTGCGTCCGCGAGTTCGCCGTACACCTCGTCGGCAACGCGTGCCTCGGTGTCGGGCGAGTAGAACTGCAAGAGGTTGCCGGTGTACTCGGGGAAGAGATCGACTTCGCCGCTCTCCAGAGCGGGGAGGTAGGCATCGCGCTGTCCGATGTTGAAGTTGCGCACGACCGTGAAGCCATTCGCCTCGAGAGCCTGAGCGTAGATCTCAGCGATAATCTCATTCGAGTAGTACGCCTGCGATCCAACGACAATCGTGTCGGACGCGGCGTCAGAGGGTTCTCCCGATCCCGAATCGAGCGGGTCCGCCGAGGCACACCCTGCCAGGGCCAAAGCCGCCCCGACCGCGACGACGCCTGTAGCGAGCCGGCCTTTCCTTAATGCTGTGAACATGTCATTCCTTTTCTTGTGTGTGGGGGGGGTACTTCGCGACGGGCTAACCCGTCACCGCGCGCGATTGAAGGGATTGCGCGCGGCGGTTCGTGGAGGCCTGTCGGGCCACGCCGTGGGGCACAACAAGGCGGGCGTTAGCTGCGAATACTCCGTCGAGGGCGAGCGCGAGGGCAGTAACGAGGATCGCACCACCGAGCATCTCAGAGAAGTCGCGCACGGCGAGACCGTGGAAGATATAGCGTCCAAGCCCACCCAGTCCGACGTACGCAGCGAGAGTCGCCGTTGCGACTACTTGCAGGGTTCCGTTGCGGATACCGCCAATGAGCAGCGGAAGACCGAGCGGGATCTCGACCTTGACGAGAATCTGCCACTCCGTCATCCCGAGCGCACGAGCCGCATCGATGGTGCGGCGGTCGATCGCCTCTATCCCCGAGTATGCGCCCGCCAGAACCGAAGGGACGGCGAGGACGACGAACACAATGAGGGCAGGAGTCGCGCCGAGCCCCATCGCCAGGGCAAGAATCGTGATCAAACCGAGGGAGGGCAACGCGCGCGCCGCACCCGAAACCGCGACGGCAATTTCGCGTCCTCGGCCAGTGTGGCCGATCGCGTAGCCGATCGGAATCGCGACCGCACAAGCGATCAGCATGCTCACGAGAGTGAAGGTGACATGCTCGCCAATGCGCGAAGCAATCCCGTTGACCGGATCGAGTCGTTCCGGAGCAAATAGCCAGGCGAGGGCATCCATGAAGAGAATCATCGCGTTAGCACCGAAGGGCTCCGGCGCTGGGCGATCGACGCTTCAGCGGCGCGCCATGGCATCAGAAACTTTCCGATCAGCACCAGGATGCCATCGACGACGAGCGCGATTGCCACCGTCATCACAATCCCCGTTCCGATCTCGAACGGGATTCCTCGCTGTAGGCCGTTGGTGAACAGGTATCCGAGACTCGTGACGCCGACGAGGACACCGACGGTGACGAGGCTCACGGTGCTCACCGCCACGACGCGAAGACCGGCAAGCAACACCGGACCCGCGAGCGGAAACTCGACCATCCAGAACTGGCCCCAGCCGGCGAACCCCATCGCGCGCGCCGCCTGTCGCACTCCGCCATCGACGGCGTCGAGAGCGTCGGTGACGCTTCTGACCATCAGCGCTACGGCGTACACCGTGAGGGCGATCGTGACGTTGACCTCGCTCAGCACACTCGTTCCGAGAATGGGCGGCAGGATGACGAAAAGTGCGATCGAAGGAATCGTGTAGAGCAGCCCGACGAAGGTGAGGATGAGCGTCCTCGACCAGTGGAATCGATAGGCGACCCAGCCGATGGGCAGGGCGATCACGAAGCCCAGCACGATCGGGAGGATGCTCAAGCGAATGTGCTCGAGCGTGAGTTCTGCGACAAGGTCGAGATTGGCGACGAGCCAGTTCACGAATCCTCCGCTGACTCCACGAGCGCTGACTCCACGAGCATTGAATCCACGAGCCGACCCGCAGCTCGGCCCTTGCCGTCGACGAGGATTGTACCCGTCGGCGTCTTCTTGATCGTGAGCGCTCGCTTTCCGCGGTCGGCGCCGATGAACGACTCGACGAATGCGCTGGCCGGATTCTCGGTGATCTCGGTGGGCGACCCCACCTGCGCAATCCGCGCACCCGTCTCGAGAATGACGACCTGGTCGCCGAGGAGGAATGCTTCGTCGATGTCGTGGGTGACGAAGACGACGGTCTTGTCGAGTTCGCGCTGGAGTCGAATGAGTTCTTGTTGCAGGTCGTCTCGCACGATCGGGTCGACAGCTCCGAAAGGCTCGTCCATGAGCAGGATGTTCGGATTGACGGCAAGCCCGCGGGCCACGCCAACACGTTGCTGCTGGCCGCCCGACAATTGGCTCGGATATCGGTCGGCGAGCGAGCGATCCAGCCCGACAGTGTCGAGGAGTTCGAGAGCTCTCGCTCTCGACTCGCGCTTGCTCACGCCCGTCAGTCTCGGCACCGTCGCGACATTGTCGATGACTGTCCGGTGCGGCAGGAGACCTGAATTCTGCATGACGTATCCGATGCTGCGCCGCAACTGCACCGGTTCGCGCCGCGCGATGTCGCTGCCGTCGATCTCAATGATGCCCTCGGTCGGGTCGACCATTCGATTGATCATGCGGAGCAACGTGGTTTTGCCGCAACCGGATGATCCGACGAAAACGGTGGTTTGGTGCGACGGGATGACGAGAGAGAAATTGGCAACCGCAAGAGTTCCGTCGTCGTACTGCTTCGTTACGGAACGGAACTCGATCACGGACGAATCACTCCTCATTGATGCGTGCGGAATGGTCCCAGCGACCACCAACGGTTCGGATTCGTGGCGCTATCGGTTTGGTCGCATACGCTCACGCTCGAACCTAGCCTCTGCTGAGGCACAAACGCGCGAGCACATCATCGGTACCGGAATCGGGCGGCTACTCCGCAGCAGCGAGAGCCGCCGTGAGGCGGTCCAGCACACACGCTCGTGCGGCTTCGACGAACCGGGCGTCACCGTTCACGTCGCGCGCGAACGCCCGTGCGACGAGTGAATCGCAGGTTTCGATCGCGACCTCGAATACGAAGGAGACATCATCTGACTTCGGAATGCCGAAACGCTCTTCGAGTGATTCGCGCAGTGTCTCGGCGACGATCGAGTTGAAAGTGCGGTCAGCAGAAGCCGGACGGAGGTCGATGACGTCGCCGACGCGGAGCGCGCGAAAACCGGGAACGCTGCGAAATGCCTCGACGAATCCGTCGAAACCGGCAGACAGTGCGTCGCTCCACGTTTCGTGCTCGTCGGATCGAACGGCTGCGTTGACCGCGGAAAGCACACGGTCGAGGTTGCGAGCTCCGAGTGCCTGCAAAACGGCAATGCGATCAGGGAAATACCGGTATACGGTTCCGATCGAGGCTCCGGCACGGTCGGCAACCATTGCTGTCGTGAGTCGTTCGTAACCGATCTCATCGATGACGTCGGCCGCCGCGTCGAGAAGTGCGGCAAGACGCGCGGTGCTCCGAGCCTGCACTGGCTCGTTTCGCAGCTGGTTGAGACCGACGACTTGATCGTTGATTTCGGTAAGTGACACGTTGCGCCTCCTCATTTGGGCAATCCGGTGAATAGTACCGTAGGTTTTCTTGTCAAGCCGGAAGAAACCGTAGCGAGTCTTGTTGTGAACTGGCTGTCTACGAATAAATTCGTTGCATCGCCACACATCGTTCAGCGATCTTCTGCATCCGCACGTCTTCGCTACGGCGGCGGATGTGCATGGCAGACTGAGCGCATGGCCCCACCATCGTCCGCCCAGTCCGCGGGCATTCCGGCCCCGATCCTGCATCGAGCCGCACGGATCGAGAACCACTTCCACGCTTTACGAGAGCGGCGGGCACGCAAGCGCGGTCTGGTGCCCGCGGTCATTCCCTACACCGGATACGGCGGCACAGGATGGATCCGGGTACTCGGGCGAGTGATGCTTTCGCGGATCGACAAGGACAAGCCGACTACTCCGCAGTACCGCCGGATCCGCGGCTGGCGGAGCTTCACAAGCGTGTCGGTCAACCACGCACGAGTTATCATCAGCGCGGGCGGGAAAGACCACACCGTGGTCGCCGATCGTGGCGGCGTCGTCGACACGACATTGCGAGTCTCCCTCCCGGCGGGTTGGAACACCGTGACGATGCGCAGCGACACCTCCGAAGTAGTCGAGGCGAGTATCTTCGTCGTCGACGACTCGCAGAAGTTCGGACTCCTCTCCGACGTCGACGACACCGTGATGGTGACGGCCCTGCCTCGCCCGTTCCTCGCCGCCTGGAACACCTTTGTTCTCGACGAGCACGCCCGGCGTCCCGTCGCTGGCATGGCAGTACTCTACGAACGCCTCGCGCGCGAACACCCCGGCGCACCCGTTCTGTATCTGTCGACCGGCGCGTGGAACGTAGCCCCGACTCTCGGACGATTCCTCAGTCGAAACCTGTACCCGGCTGGTCCCCTGCTCCTCACCGACTGGGGACCGACCCACGACCGGTGGTTCCGAAGCGGCCGCGACCACAAGCGCGAGAACCTCAACCGCCTGGCCACGGAGTTTCCCTCGATCACGTGGTTGCTCGTCGGAGACGACGGACAACACGACGAAGCGCTCTATGCGGAGTTCGCGGCTGCGCATCCGGAGAATGTTCTCGCCGTGTGCATCCGCCAATTGTCTCCCGGCGAAGCGGTGCTCGCCGGCGGTCGTAGCAAGGATGAGTTCATGAAGGGTCGAACAGAGCCGTGGTATTTCGCGCCGGACGGCGCGGGCCTCGCCAGCCAACTCGCCGCTGCCAGCATCCTCCAGCGCAACACGCCCGCCGACGATTGACTGGCGAACTGCCCGAGTAGGGCGCTCGCTCGGCGTGTCAGGATAGCGGCATGGCGTTGCGCATCGAGGACTATGCGCTCATCGGCGACTGTCATACCGCCGCACTCATCGGCAGAGACGGAAGCATCGACTGGCTTTGCCTACCCCGTTTCGATTCCGGCTCAACGTTTGGCGCGCTGCTCGGCGACGAGAATCACGGGCGCTGGCTGCTCGCTCCCACGCACGAAGAAGCCACGGCCGCACGCGCGTATCACGGAGACACCTTCACGCTTCGCACGGTCTGGACGACACCAGATGGATCGGTGGAGGTGATCGAGCTGATGCCGCACGGAGACCGTCGGGCAGACGTGATACGCCAAGTCCGAGGAATCTCCGGCACGGTGCGGATGCACCAAGACCTCCGACTGCGATTCGACTACGCCGATTCGATGCCGTGGGTGCGTCAAGTTGACGAGAACGGCACGAAAGCACTGGTCGCCGAAGCCGGCCCGGATGCCGTCGTCGTGCGCGGGCCGCGGCTCACCGCGTCGGACCATGCTCACGTCGGCGAGTTCGACGTCGCCGAAGGCGAATCCGTCAACATTGTGCTCACGTGGTATCCGGCGCACCGCACACCACCGCCCCCGCTCGACGTCGATCGACGCATCGAACACACGACGGCGTGGTGGACAGATTGGGCCTCGTCGTGTGCTCCCTCGCTGGTGTACCACGACGAGGTTCGGCGCTCGCTCCTTGTTCTGAGGGCGCTGACCCACGAAGACACCAGCGGAATCGTCGCCGCCGCCACGACGAGCCTCCCTGAGGAGTCCGGCGGCTCCCGCAACTGGGATTACCGCTACGTCTGGCTTCGCGATGCATCGCTCACCCTCGACGCACTGTTGACCCACGGCTTCACACGCGAAGCGACTGGGTGGCGCAATTGGTTACTCCGGGCGATCGCGGGCGATCCCGGCGACCTCCAGATCATGTACGGACTGTCGGGCGAACGTCGTCTCATGGAGTTCGAAATCGACAGCCTGCCCGGCTACGAGGGCTCTGCCCCCGTGCGGATCGGAAACAGCGCGTACCGTCAGTTCCAAGGCGACGTGTTCGGCGAAGTCATGCTTGCGTTAGAGCGTGCTCGAACGGTGGGCGTGGCCGAGACCGATTTCTCCTGGGCTCTGCAGCGCGCACTGCTCGACTATGTCGAGCAACACTGGGAGCGGGAGGACCACGGGATCTGGGAAATACGCGGCCCGACCCGACATTTCACCCATTCCCGGGCGATGCTGTGGGCCGCGCTTGATTGCGGGGTGCGGGCGGTGATTCATCACGGCCTCGACGGCCATGCCGACCGGTGGTCCGCGTTGCGGGACCGTCTGCGCGACGAAATCGAAGAGTGTGGCTTCGACAACGACCGCCGAACGTACGTGCAGTACTACGGCACATCCCTCGTCGACGCGTCCCTCCTGCAGCTGTCACAGATCGGCTACCTTCCGGCGAGCGATCCGCGGATGATCGGAACGGTCGCGGCCATCGAACAAGACCTGCTCGAAGACGGACTCGTGCGCCGCTACCGCACCGAGACGGGCGTCGATGGGCTACCCGGAGGCGAGCATCCCTTCTTGGCATGTTCGTTCTGGCTCGTCGAGCACTACGCGAACGTCGGGCGCGTCGACGAAGCGGTAGCGCTCATGGATCGACTCGTTTCATTTCGCAACGATGTCGGCCTGCTTAGTGAGGAGTACGACGTAGTCAACCAGCGGCAGATGGGCAATACCCCGCAAGCGTTCTCCCACCTCGCGCTGGTGCGGGCGGCGGACGCCATTTCCCGCGCACTTCAGCCGCACCGAAACACCCAATGACACGCGCCCCAGTAACTGGGGCAAGCTCGCATATTGTTCGCCTCGGAGCTGGTTGCTACCGTGAGGATGGTTGCCAAGTCCCCAGAAATGCGGACTCTGTAAACATGCGTATACCCGAAGCGCACGGTTTCTCGGCCCGAGAGAAGCACCGCAACATGTTAAGTACCGAGGTCCCCACCGACACGTCGCAGCTTGATTGTGTCGTGCACCCGTATCTGGTTGGGGCTGCTACGCACGGTTTCCCCCGCCGGCGATGTGGCAGCCCCACCACTCACAGCCAAGCTAGGCTGGCGAAATCTTCCACTGACAGCCCGAATGCTTTCGCGTCACGCGCGATGATCGCACGAGCTTCTGGTGCCGAGTCACCGTCGCGAACGAGCACGTCAAGGCCGGCTATCCCACCGTCCGATCGAGCGATGCGCACAACGATGACAGCATCGTCGGCTCCCACGCCGCAGACCTCCCAGCGACCCCGCGATAATGCGCGCCTCCCGGTGCCCCGGGAGACGAACTGCCCATCATGGCGCATCCGCTCGGTGCCGGTCTCGTGGTGTTCGACTCCTGCGATATCCCGAAAACTCGTGTCATATCGCAACACGAGCGGCACCTCTGTCACAACGTCGAAGCGCACTCTCGGATCGAATCGCTCACCGGCCAGCCATTTGGGGATGTTGCTGGCACGCAGCGCCCAGTCTCCGGGCAGGAGTACCCCGATGGCTGTCGGATCTGGCGTCGTCACGCCATCACACTACGACCGCGGGGGCCCGTCGCCCGGCACGTCGCACGCGTGCCGCCTGACGCGAGCCGCCTGACGCGTGCCGTCTGACGCGCAACGACGGTCGCGACAGACCATAGGCTGTCGCCATGCCTTCCCGCGTGGCAGCCGTGCTCCTGTCGACGCATCCCGGCCCCACCGTTACCGTGACCGTCATCACCGTCGGGCTCGGAATCGGAATGCGCCTTGAGGGATCAACACTCGCACTGTTGGGTCTCGTGATTGTGCTCGACCAGGCATCCGTCGGATTGTCCAACGATTGGATCGACGCTGAACGGGACCGCCAGACGGCCCGCCAGGACAAGCCGATTGCTCGCGGATGGATCTCGGTTCGCGCGATCCGTCGCGCCGCATTTATCACCGCGACAGCGAGTGTGGTTCTCTCTGTGCCGCTTGGCCCGATGGCCGTAATCGCCCATTTCGTCGTGCTCGGCTTCGCCTGGGCATACAACGTGGGGCTGAAGAATTCGATCTTCTCCGTGGTGCCCTACATCGTGACGTTCGGAATGCTGCCGGTGTTCGCCGCCGCCGTTATTCCACACCTCGCGGCGTGGTGGGTGATAGTCGCGGGCTCCGTTCTCGGCGTCGCGGCGCATTTCGCCAACGTGCTCCCCGATCTTGACGACGACAGTGCAACCGGCGTGCGGGGACTCCCCCATCGACTCGGCTACCGGTGGGCGGGGGTCACGACGTTCGTTTCGCTCGCGATCGCGACCGTTGTCGTCGTCGCGGGGGCCGAACTCACGACGACCGCGCTCGGAATCGCCGGGCTCGGCATCGGAGCAATCGTGGCGACGACCGGCATTGTGCTGGTTGCGACCCGACCGCCATCGAGGGCGCTGTTTCGACTGATCATTCTGCAGGCGCTGGTGGCGGCTGGGTTGCTTCTTGCGAGCGGCGTCGAACTAACGGCGTGACACCCTCCGGGTTCTGGATGCCCGCCGCCGAGACGAGGCCGCCGATGATCAACAGAACCGCGGTGGCGATGAGCCCGCGGCGGAATCCTTCAAGGTCGAGTCCAGTGCCCACGATTACGCCGACCAGAGCGATCGCCACAAGCCCTGCGACGCGGGAGATCGCATTGTTCACCGCAGACGCGATTCCGGATTGGCTTGGCGCTATCGCTCCGAGAATCGCCGAGGTGAGCGGTGCGACCGTCGTCGCCAATCCGAGCCCGAAGATGATCGTGCCCGGAAACAGCTGGAACCAGTAGTCGACGGGCAACTCGACCGCGAGCATCATGAGAAAACCGATCGCGGAGATGATCGGGCCGAACGTCATGAATAACCGCGGACCGAATCGGCCGGAAAGACCGCCCATGACAGACGAGAGAAAGATCATCATGATCGTCATCGGCAGCAGCGCGAGGCCCGCGACCGTGGCGCTCATTCCGCCGGTTTCTTGAAGGAACACCACGATGACGAAGCCACCGAGGGCAAGCGCCGCGTAGATGAAGGTCGTCGCGATGTTGCCCATCGAAAAATTTCGGGCCGAGAAGAGAGACAGCGGCATGAGCGGCTGGGCTGCGGCGTGTTGCCGCCACAGGAAGCCGATGAGGCTCGCGACGCCGAGCGCCATGGGAACGAGGATCACCGGTGACGCCCAGCCGAAATTCGATTGCTCGATCAACGCGAAGACCGGGCCGCCGACCCCGATCGTGGCAAGCGTCGCTCCGAGGAGATCGATTCTCGTGCCCGCCTGACGCACGTCGACCTGCGCAAGCTTGTGCATCATCCACAACGTGACGACGATGGGGATCACGTTAATTGCGAACACGAATCGCCACGACAGAAAATCGACGAACAATCCGCCAAGCACCGGTCCGATGATGAACGAAACCGTGGTCCACGCCGTCCATTGCCCGATCGCCTTCGCCTGAGCCGCGCCGGTGAAGTTCGACATGATCAGGGCGAGCGAACATGGCACCAGGAGAGCTCCAGCGACCCCCTGAAGACCGCGCGAGACGATAAGAATCTCGGCGGTCGGGGCGATCGCGCAGAGCAGAGTGGTCGCACCGAAACCGATCAGCCCGACGCGCAGCACGAGCATTCTCCCGAACACGTCACTCAGCGAACCGGCGAGCAGGATGAGGGACCCCAGTGTGATGAGGTACGCGTCGACGACCCACTGCTGGGTTGTGAGCCCTCCGCCCAGTTCTGCGGCGATCGCCGGAAGGGCCACGTTGATGACGGTCGAGTCGAGGAACGCCACGAACGAGGCCAGGATGGCGATCCACAGCACGAGCCGTTGCTCTCTGCTCACTGCTCCAGTCAACCACTGTCCCGTCGCAAAGGCTCTGCCACTATTGACGGATGACCTCGGAACCTCGCTCGTCCAGTTCCACCACGAATGTCGGCTCGACGTGGGCCGGGTCGTGGGATTACCGGGCCGCACACCTCGTCACTCCGTCGTCGATTGAAGCACTTCAGGACCTCGTAGCACGCACACCGCGCATTCGTCCGCTGGGCAGTCGCCATTCGTTCACGAGCCTCGCTGATACGACCGGTGTCTTGGTGTCCCTCCGTGACATCCCCCACGACCTCGTGATCGACGAGGTGAACGAGACCGTCACCTTCTCGGCAGGGATGTTGTACGGAGAGGTGGCCGCGGCTCTAGAAGCCCACGGATGGGCGATCCACAACATGGCGTCGCTTCCCCACATCTCGGTTGCCGGCGCTGTCGCAACGGGAACCCACGGTTCGGGTGACCGAAATGGCACGCTGTCATCCGCCGTCGCCGCCGTCGACATGGTTCGTCCGTCGGGAGAGCTCGTGCGGGTGGCTCGCGGAGATGCAGACTTCGACGGTTCGGTGGTGGCACTCGGCGCGCTCGGCGTCGTCTCGCGCATCAGCCTCGACATCGAACCCCGGTTCGAGATGCGGCAAGACGTCTACAACTCGGTGCCGTGGTCCGCGATTCTGGCGGATCCGTCCGCCATCACCTCGAGCGCATACAGCGTGAGCATCTTCACGTTATGGGGTGACGATGCCGCGGATTCGGTCTGGCTGAAATCCCGACTGGACGAACCGGCGCCGCCTGCAGAGTTGAGCGGCATCGCCCCGCTGAAATACGACCGGCACATGTTGCCCGGCGTGGACCCGGTGAACACCACAACCCAGGGCGGCGTCGCCGGCGCTTGGAACGACCGTCTCGCGCACTTCAAGCTCGGCTTCACCCCGAGCAACGGCAACGAACTCCAAAGCGAGTACCTGCTGCCGAGGAGCGCTTTCGTCGAAGCGATCAGCGCGATGCACTCCCTGGGCAACGAGATCAACCATCTCCTGTACAACTGCGAGGTGCGCACCATGACAGCCGATTCCCTCTGGCTCAGCGGCGCACACGGACGCGACACCGTGGGCATCCATTTCACCTGGAAGGCCCAACCGGATGCCGTTGCTGGCGTGATTCCGCTGATTGAGAACCTACTCCTCCCGCTCGGCGGCCGCCCGCACTGGGGCAAGGTCTTCGCGGCGACTTCGGCAGAACTCGCCCCGATGTACGAGCGGATGTCGGACTTCCGTGCGCTCGTCGACCGCATCGATCCCGCCGGCAAATTCTCGAACGACTTCCTGCGCGAGAGAGTGCTCGGCTGATCACGCTCCGTGATCGCGACCATCGACCGCCTCGACGACCGCCGCGATGACCGCCGCGGAACCGAGGATTCGGAAGTGTCCGAGCACCGGCACCTCCACATTCACCGCTCCGACGAGCATGCTCCCCTCCGGAATGTGCGGGTCGAATGGTCCGTAGATTGAGGTGATGCGCGCGTTGACCTCGCTTTGGCCCGACAGCATGGCGAGGGTGATCTCGGTGGGTTCGAAGACTCGCAGCGTTCGCGACGGAAGGAAACGGGCATATCGCGAACCGCCGAAGGGCGCGGCGATGGCCACCATCCGATCGACCCGGTGGTCGACATCGTCGACCACCATCACGTGTTTTCCGATAAGCCCGCCCTTGCTGTGCGCGACGAGGATCACCCCTCTGAGGTCATCGCGCCGGAGCCGTTCGGCAACGATGGCCGCCATCTCAGGTACCGGCCGGCGATTGTGCCCCAGTTCCGGAACTACGTGCACCGGATGCCCGGCAGCGTGCAGTCGATACGCGATGCGGTCAAGAAATCGCCAGGTCTCGTAGACGCCGGGGATGAGCACAATGGGCGCTTTTTCGCCGGAAACGAGTGCGCGCAGGCGACGCGAACCGAGGAGGTGGCTGGCCTGGCGCCCACTCGCGTAGGCGTAGTCGAACGCCCACGCAGTGAGTTGTCGGGGGCCGATCACGGCAAGCGTGCCCGGGCATGCTCGGCGATGTGGGCGGCGACAGACACCGGGTCGCTGTACATGATGACGTGCGGCCCGTCCACCTCGCAGAAGGTGCCGTCCGGCAAGGCGTCGGCAAGCTCGCGCGCCCACGAGTTCGAGACGATGACATCGCGATTACCGCGGAGCACGAGCGTCGGCGCCGTGATGAGTGGAACGCGGTCCTCGATCCGGTCGCCGAGAAGGTGCGGCACTTGCTTGAAGTAGTAGGGCACGCCGGTGCGGAATACGTAATCGCTCGCGACAACCCACTTCGCGGGGAACGGCTCCATCAGCATGTCGAGGATGAGCCGAGAGGCGGCAATCCAGAACGGTCGGTAACTCGGAGTCATCGTGGGTGCTAAGAGGACGATCCGGTCGCTCACGTCCGGCGCATCCGTCGCGATGCGCGCGACCACTTGAGCTCCCATCGAATGACCGATCAGCACCGGATTGGTGATTCCCGATGTCTTGAGAAAATCGATAACGACGTTGGCGTGATCGTCGAGGCTCACATCGCTTCGTGGGTTGGGAGCAGCTCCGTAGCCGGGAAGGTCGATCAAATACACCGGCGCCACCCGTGCCAGGTGAGCGGCGACCGGTTGGAAATAGCGGCTCGAGACGCCGATGCCGTGCACGAGCACGAAAGACCTCTCCGGGATGTCCGCGGGCGGCACCGCCGCCGACACGAGTGGAAACCTCTTGACGACAATCGCGTGGTCTCGCACGACATGGCGGCTCGTGAAGAATTGCGCTCCGAGCAACTGTCGAGTGCGATGCCGCGCCTCCGAGATCGGGCCGCGTCCTCCTGGGAGCCTGAACTTCATCCGATTCTTCCTATCGATGTGATGCGCACGACGGCGAACCCAGCGTCATTGGATTCCGCGAGATCGACCGTGGCGCTGAAGCCCCAGTCGTTATCACCCGCCGGGTCAGCGAGAATTTGACGGGCCGTCCATGCGGTCGCACCCTCTTCGAGAATGTACATCGCGCTGCTGCGCGCGTTGGCGTCGGTTCCAATGCTGTCATGGTCCGCCCAGTACGGGTCCATTGCCTCGGCCCACGTGTCGGCATCGAAGCCGGACGCGGCATCCAACTCGCCCAAGGCGTCATAATCCTCTCGAGCCGCCAACTGGACTCGGCGGAACAGCTCATTTCGAACAAGCACCCGAAACGCCCGAGGGTTGGCCGCTACCCCCACGGGAGGAGGCGGGGCGACCGGTTTTCCCTCGTTGTCGAGCGGGTGCGTGAGTTTCTCCCACTCGTCGAGCAGGCTCGAGTCGACCTGACGCACGAGTTCGCCGAGCCACTCAATGAGGTCGACGAGTTCCTCGTCTTTGGCTTCGTCAGGAATCGTCTGTCTAGCGGCGCGATACACGTCTGACAGGTACCTCAGCACGAGACCTTCCGACCGTGCGAGCGAGTAGAAGTTCACGTAATCGCCGAAAGTCATCGCTCGCTCGTACATGTCGCGCACGACGGATTTCGGGTGAAGCTCGAAATCAGCGACCCACGGTTGAGACGAGCGGTAGATGTCAAACGCCACCTCGAGCAGCTCGCGGAGTGGCTTCGGATGTTCGATCGCCTCGAGTAGCTCCATCCTCTGGTCGTACTCAATGCCGTCCGCCTTCATCGCCGCGACCGCTTCGCCGCGAGCGCGAAACTGCTGTTGGCTGGTGACCGGGCGAGGATCATCGAGCGTCGCCTCGATGATCGAAATCATGTCGAGCGCGTAGTGACCTGTTCCCGTTGCCATTGCCGGGTCGCGGTCAAGGAGGTCGAAAGACGCAAGGGCGAACGGAGACAGCGGCTGGTTGAGGGCGAAGTTCGGCTGTAGGTCGACCGTCAGCCGAATGCGGATGCCGTCGGAGGTAGCGACTTGCTCGACGATCTCGGCGGCCCTGAGGCTTCGGTACATCGACAGCGCCTGTTTCGCGAGCACCAACTGCCGCTGTCGCGATTCGTGGTTGTCGAAAATGAGGGCGCGCATCTCACTGAAGGCGTCGCCGCCTCGACCGATCACGTTGAGCAGCATCGAATGGCTCACCGCCATGTGCGAGGTGAGCCGTTCGGGCTCGGCAGCGATCAGTCGTTCGAAACTCGGTTCGCCCCACGACACGAACCCCTCGGGCGCGCGCTTGCGAACGATCTTCTTGATCTTCTTCGGATCGTCGCCCGCTTTCGCTACCGACTTGGCATTCTCGGATTCGTGCTCGGGCGCCTGCGCGACCACCGTCCCGGCGGTGTCGAAGCCTGCGCGGCCAGCGCGACCGGCAATCTGGTGGAATTCCCGCGCACCCAATTGGCGCATCCGGGTGCCGTCGAATTTCGTCAGCGCGGTCAACAGCACGGTTCTGATCGGCACGTTGATGCCGACGCCGAGTGTGTCGGTTCCGCAGATGACGCGCAGCAAACCGCTCTGGGCGAGTTGTTCTACCAGCCTGCGATATTTCGGGAGCATTCCGGCATGGTGCACTCCGATGCCTGACCGCACCAGTCGCGAAAGCGTCTTGCCGAACTGGGTAGTGAATCGAAAACCCCCGATGAGCTCCGCGATTGCGTCACGTTGAGCGCGAGTGGCGACCGCGATGCTCGTGAGCGCCTGGGCGCGCTCAAGCGCCGCCGCTTGCGAGAAATGCACAATGTAGACAGGAGCTTGGTGGCTGGCGAGCAGGTCCTCCACGGTCTCGTGCACGGGCGTAAGGGCATAGGAGAAGTACAGGGGAACAGGTCGCTCCACGCCCGTGACCGATGCCGTGTCGCGGCCGGTCCTGCGGGTGAGATCAGCGGTGAGCCACTCGACGTCGCCGAGCGTCGCCGACATGAGAACGAACTGAACAGCGGGCAGCGTCAGCAGCGGCACCTGCCACGCCCAACCGCGATCCGGATCGGCATAGAAATGGAACTCGTCCATGACTACCTGATCAACCGGGGCATCCGGTCCATATCGGAGCGCCAGATTCGCCAGTATCTCCGCGGTGCAGCAGATGATCGGCGCATCCGCGTTCACCGACGAATCGCCAGTGACCATGCCCACCTTCGCTGCTCCGAAGATCTCTACAAGGGCGAAGAACTTCTCCGAGACGAGCGCCTTGATCGGTGCCGTGTAGAAGGAGCGTCGGCCATCCGCAAGCGCCGCAAAATGCGCGGCGACTGCCACCAGAGACTTTCCCGTTCCGGTCGGCGTGCTCAGAATGAGGTTATTTCCTGAGACGATCTCGACGACCGCCTCGTCTTGAGCCGGGTACAGCGTGATGCCCCGCTGCTGTACCCAGGAGGTGAAGGTGTCGTAGATCTCATCGGCACCAGTCACAGAGTTCGCGAGCGCTCCAAGGGATTCAGACACTCCGAAGGCCTCAGCCATCCACGCGAGCGTACGATTCGTGCACGTCGGGCATCATCTTCGTGGGCATGTCACAACCGTGCCACACTCCGCGGCCTGTCGTGGCGGCGACGCGTGGGGTGACGGCGGAGTGCGTGAGGCCTGTCGCGTACAATTCCGTGTGACCTCCGAGACTTCCCCGCATCCCGCTGAACCGAGCGGGATCGATGCCGATGATCTCGCCGTCGCCCTTCGAGTGCTCTCATCCCTCGACCAGGTCGATCAGGAACACCCCGATTTCGTCGCCGTCAGGCGGGCAACCGCGCGGATGTTCAAGGCGGTGAAAAAGACGCGCCGGCTCGAGAAACGGGACGTCATCTCCGAGGCAGACCGCCGGGTGATCGAATCGACGGCGACCGGAGCGCCGGATCGCATTGACGACGAGACCCGCGGCATCCCGCTCGCCACGCGCATTGCCGCACCGACCGCCGGCGAATTGCTCAAGCCCCGCAATTGCTACATCTGCAAGCAGCCATACACGCTCGTCGATGCCTTCTATCACCAACTCTGCCCGGACTGCGCGGCGATGAGCCACGCAAAACGCGACGCCCGCACCGATCTGACCGACCGCCGCGCCCTGCTCACCGGCGGGCGGGCGAAAATCGGCATGTACATTGCGCTCCGCTTGCTGCGCGATGGCGCGCACCTGACGATCACTACGCGTTTCCCCCGGGATGCCGTGCGGCGATTCACCGCGCTCCCCGATTCGAGCGAGTGGTTGCATCGTCTCCGCATCGTGGGCATCGATTTGCGGGATCCCGCCCAAGTGATCGGGCTCGCCGATTCGATGGCAGCCGACGGCTTCCTCGACATCGTCATCAATAACGCCGCGCAGACCGTGCGGCGCTCCCCCGGTGCGTACGCTCCGCTGGCCGAGGCGGAGCTCGCGCCACTTCCCGACGGCCCACTGCCAGAGTTGCTCACTTTCGGGCACACCAACGACGCGCACCCGCAGGCACTGGCCGCCTCGGTTGCCGCGCATCCGATTCTCTCTAATGCGGGAGGTCTGACGGCGGCCGAACTGACCGACCTCGCAATGGCGGCCGGTTCGTCGTCGCTTGCGCGACTCGCTGACGGCACGGCGATTGATGCTGGCGGGCTCGTGCCCGACCACCACGACAGCAACAGCTGGACGCAGTTCGTGCACGAGGTCGACACGCTGGAGATGCTCGAGGTGCAGTTGGCGAACACGACGGCGCCGTTCATCCTGGTCTCGCGGTTACGTCCTCTCCTCGCCGCGTCGGCCGCCCGACGCACGTACGTCGTCAATGTGTCGGCCATGGAGGGCCAGTTCGGCCGCGGCTACAAGGGGCCGGGGCATCCGCACACCAACATGGCGAAAGCCGCGCTCAATATGCTCACGCGAACCAGCGCCCGCGAAATGTTCGAAACCGACGGCATTCTGATGACGAGCGTAGATACCGGTTGGATAACGGATGAGCGACCGCATCCGACGAAGGTACGACTCGCTGAAGAGGGCTTCCATGCCCCGCTTGACCTTGTAGATGGCGCGGCCCGCGTCTACGACCCGATCGTGCGCGGTGAAGCGGGCGAAGATATTTTCGGGGTATTTCTCAAAGATTTTCGCCCGGCGGCGTGGTGACCCGTCGGTGTATGGATTCCTGCTCCGGTAGGCTCTAGAGTGCAACTGCCCGTTCGGGTGCTTTTCCAAGGGGGAATGGTGACGTACGGGCAGAGATCGGCTCCGAGAATCGGGATCGACCGACCACTTCTTGGAGGAGTACGCAATGGCAACAGGCACGGTTAAATGGTTCAACGCTGAAAAGGGCTTCGGCTTCATCGCTCCCGAGGACGGCAGCGCTGACGTGTTCGCCCACTACTCGGCGATCGCCACGAGCGGTTACCGCTCGCTCGAAGAGAACCAGAAGGTTCAGTTCGAGATCACCCAGGGCCCCAAGGGCCCGCAGGCAGAGAACATCCGCCCGCTCTAGAACTCTCGTTCTCCCGAAGGCCGTCGCAATTCGTTGCGGCGGCCTTCGTCGTCCCCCCTCCTCCCCGCCCTCCCCTTCCGTCGAGTGAGCAGTTTCTGCTCTCATTCCGCCCGTTTAGGAGCAGAAAGTGCTCACTCGACGGAATGGGTAGGGTGGTCGCGGGGTTTCGATCGCACGCGAAGGAGCGACACTGGTGAACAGTCCTGGCCACGATGACAGGGTGTCCGCGGAGATTGCGCGGTCCTGGCTCCTTGTCGCCGCGACGAGGCCCGAGACCTTCGACGCGGCCCAACGCTCGCGAGCCGACCAGATCGTGCTCGACATAGAAGATGCGGTCGATCCCCGGCTGAAACCGGATGCTCGCACCACGGTCGCCGAATGGCTCCGTCACAGCGGCTCGGCCTGGGTGCGCATCAACGACCGCACGAGCGACTTCTGGGAGGGCGATATCGACGAACTCGCCGGAACCCCCGGCCTTCGCGGTGTGATGCTTGCGAAGACCGAGTCGGCCGACCAGGTCGAAGAGACATTCGCCCGGCTCGGAGGCTCCACGCCGGTGCTTGCGCTCATCGAATCGGCGCTCGGAATCGAAGAAGCGGTCTCTATCGCCCGGGCTCGCGGGGCGTTCCGGCTCGCTTTCGGCAGCGGCGACTACCGTCGCGACACCGGCACCAGCGCAGACAACTCCGCCATGCTCTACCCGAGATCCCGGCTCGTCGTCGCAAGTCGCGTCGGCAACTTGCCCGGGCCCATCGACGGCCCAACGGTCGGCACCAGCCATCCCGTGTTGCGCGAGCAATCCACCGTCACCGTCGCCCTCGGTCTCACCGGAAAGCTATGCCTCGACCTGGACCAGTTGCCGATCATCAATGAGGTGATCAGCCCCCAACAATCGGATGTCACGTGGGCGCGCGACTTCCTCGCCGACTTCGAAGCGCGGGGTCGCATCATCCGCGACGGCAGCGACTTGCCCCGATTGGGGCGTGCCGAGAAGATCGAGAAGCTCGCGCGAGCCTTCGGCGTTGCGCCGCTCTAATTCGAGGCAAGGAGCGCGCGCACCCGCGGAATGACCTCGGCGCCGTACAGCTCGAGACTGCGCATGAGCTTGTCGTGCGCGAGCGGCCCGGTGCTGTACTTGAAGTCGAACCGCGTCGCGCCGATCGCGCGCACCGTTGCCGCGATCTTCGCAGCGACAGTGTCAGGCGAGCCGACGTACAACGCGCCGGCTGGACCGGCCTCCTGCTCGAAGTGCGCGCGGGTCGTCTCTCCCCAGCCCCGCTCGCGCCCGATACGCGAATACATCGCGTAATAGTGCGGCCACAGCTCCTCGCGCGCCTGCTCGTCGGTATCTGCGACGTGACCTGGCGAGTGCACGCCGATGGGCTGCTCCGGGTTGCCGAACTGACCGAGCGCCCGGCGATACAGGTCGGCGTACGGGGAGAAACGCTCAGCGGCTCCGCCGATGATCGCGAGCATGAGCGGCAGACCATAACCCGCAGCACGCACGACCGATTCCGGCGACCCGCCCACGCCGATCCAGGTCTTGATCGACCCGTGCTCGGTCGTCGGATACACCTGCTGGCCGGTCAACGGGGCCCGCATGGTGCCCGACCAGGTCACCGGCCCCTCTTTCAGGAGTGCAGCAAACAGTTCGAGCTTCTCCTCAAACAGCACTTGGTAGTCGCCGAGGTCGTAGCCGAACAGCGGGAAAGACTCCGTGAAGGAACCACGCCCCAGAATTACCTCAGCACGCCCGCCCGAGATCGCATCGACGGTCGCGAAGCGCTGGAACACGCGCACCGGGTCATCCGAGCTCAGCACAGTGACCGCCGACCCGAGACGGATGCGTTCGGTGCGCGCCGCTATTGCCGCGAGAACGGTTTCCGGCGTCGACACGGCGAAGTCATCGCGATGGTGCTCCCCCACGCCGAAAAAGTCGATTCCCACGGAGTCCGCCAGCACACCCTGTTCGACCACGTTGCGGATAACCTGCGCGTAGGAGAGCGGTGAGCCGCTCTCGTCGTGCGTCACGTCGCCGAACGTGTCGACACCAAACTCGAGATTCTGGTCAGCCACAGCGAACTCCTCTGTCTATTCACCGAAAATTCAATGCAAACGTATGGACATGCTACCAGGTTCGGTTCAGGGTTGCAGACGATCGGACATCCACGACCGCCCGTGCCGACGGTAGCGAATGCGGTCGTGGAGTCGTGACGAGCGACCCTGCCAGAATTCGATCGACTCCGGCACGATGCGATAGGCGCCCCAGTGCAACGGGCGTGGCACCCTCGCGTTTTCCGGAAAACGGGCGGCGACGTGCTCTACGCGGGCCTCAAGATCGCCGCGGGATTCGATCCGTTCTGATTGATTACTCGCCCACGCGGCGAGCTGAGATCCGCGCGGTCGGAGCGCGAAATATGCGTCGCTCACTGAATCGTCAGCGATCGACGCCGTGCCGGAGACGATCACTTGGCGGCGCAGCGCGTACCACGGGAACAGCACGGAGACGCGTGGGTGCACCGCCAACGCTCGCCCCTTCGCCGACTCGCGATTGGTCACGAAATCAAGGCCGTCGGCGGTAATGCCCTTGAGCAGCACCGTGCGGCTCGACGGCGCTCCATCGGCGTCAACCGTGCTGAGCACCATCGCATTCGGTTCGAATACTTCGGCCTCTTCAGCCTGCACGAGCCACGCGGCCAGCGCTGCGACAGGATCGGTCCCCAACGCGTCGGCATCGATCCCCCGGTCTCCGTAGTCGGTGTGCCGGTCGAGTGAGTGCATACGTCCTCCGAGCCGCTGTGCCCACGTTGCGCGAGCACGCCCGAGTGTATTCTCCCGCCGCGAGCTGGTCAGTCGTCCATGCCGCGCGCGACCAGCGCATCCGCTAGGTCGTCGGCTTGGCGGATCGAGCCGACCAGCAGAGGCACGACAAAGGCACGGATGCTGATCCGGCCACCGCGCGCTCGTTGCGCGTCGCTGATCTGCTCTCCGAGCTCGGCGATGACGGGCACGGTGCGGATCGTCATGGCGAGTACGAGACTCACCCGTTCGGGATCAACGCCGATTTTCGCGAACGGCCGGAGTGCGCGCTCGAGCGTGGACAGAATGTCGGCGGTGCGCGTTGTCAGCGTGACAAGCGCGGCGAGGAGAATAAGTTGCACCATCCTCGTCGAGTTGGCCACCGCGACCGTCCACGGCAAGAAGATCAGTTGTGATCCGAGAACGACCAGGATCAACCATTTCAGCGCCCACAGCTGGCGCGCCAACGGGCGGAGTCCCAGTTCGGCGATCACGTAGAGCGACACGAGCACAATGGCGATCGAGCCGAGCAACCACCACGACGGCGGCGGAATAGTGATCGCCAACCCAAGCACGAGAAGCGCGAGCAGTTTGTACCCCGCGCGAGCCCGGTGGACGATACTGGTGCCCGGGATATACATCCCGAGCAGTTGGCTCATCCGCGACATGTGGATGTCTCGAGCCGCATCAACAGAACTCCCGCTCGTACTGGTCGATTACGGCCGCGCTCTCTCCTTGAGCGACGATGCGCCCGTTGTCGAACAACACCGCGACCTCGCATCGGCGGGCGAGCGCGAGGTCGTGGGTGACGACGATCAATTGCTGGCGCAGACCCATCAGTAGGTCGGAGACTCGCCGGGTGTTAGCCGCATCCAAGAGCGTTGTCGGTTCATCGGCGACGAGGATGGCGGGTTCGCTGACGAGCACAGAGCATACGGCGAGCAGTTGCTTCTGTCCCCCAGACAGCTCGTGCGCCGGTCGATCGCGGAGCTCCGCTAGGCCATAGCGCTCCAGCACGGCCTCGACTCTGCGGTCAATCTCCGCTTTCGCCAGCTGCTTGCCGCGCAACGAAAACGCGACATCCTCGGCGACGGTCGGCATGACAATCTGCGCGTCGGGATTAGTGAAGATGAAACCAATCAGAGCCCGCGCGTCGCGGCCCCTGCGGCGGGGGTCGATTCCACGAACTCGCACGTCGCCGGCGGTTGCCGTGACGAGTCCGTTGAGCATGCGCGCGAACGTCGATTTCCCCGATCCGTTGGCGCCGATCACGGCTATACGATGTGCGTGCAGTTCCGTTGTCACGTCGTTGAGTATTTGCACTCCACCACGTTCCACCCGCACTGAGTCGAACCGGATGGAGGTGTCGATCGTCGAGCCGCTCACCTCCTCCGTGCCCCGGCTCGTCGTCACCGCACGACCTCGAAGACCGCTGCGACGCCCATGCCGCCGCCGATCGCCGCCGTGGACAGTCCGAGCGAGCCAGCTGGAGCGCCTCCCGTTACGAGTCGGGAGAACAACCGCACCACGCCGATCGCTCCGCTCGCACCCCACGGATGCCCGAGGGCGAGCGCTCCGCCATCGGAGCAGACTCGTTCGTCGACATGATCGCCTGCGCTGAGCCCGAGTTGATCCGTGACCGCGAGCACTTGCGCGGCGAAGGCTTCGACGATTTCGATTGCCGCGACGTCGTCGAGAGTCACCCCTGCCCGAGCGATCGCCAATCGCACCGCCTCGACCGGTCCGAGTCCAGGCAGGGCGGGATCACAGCCAACGGTTGCACTCGACACGAGAGCGAGCCCCGGCGCTCCTCTCCGACGCGTTTCCCTCACCAGCGCCACGAGCGCGGCGCCGTCGCTTACCCGACAGCTGTTGCCTGCGGTCACGGTGCGCGCCAAGTCGTCGCCCGAGACACCTGCATCACCCTGATAACCGCGAGCGGATGCGCCGACGAACGCGGGCGGGAACCGCGCCAGCACGGCGGTCGTCATTCGCCGCGGCCCGTCGTCGCTCTCTACTCCGGCAACCGAAATCAGCTCAGCGTTGAAGCGCCCGGCGGCCACCGCTGACAGGGCCCGCTCGTGGCTTCGTGCGGCGTAGGCGTCTTGGCGAGTGCGGGAGATTCGGGCCACCCGACCGAGTTCCTGCGCGGCAGGGCCCATGTCCGGGTCGGCGTGACCGAACGGCGCGAACGGCGCACGCGCATAGCCGGCATCCGATTCGGCGTCGTGGGCTATGCGCGTCGGAGCTGTCGAAGCGCTTTCCGCACCTCCGGCGATCAGCACGTGTTCGCCGTCGAGCCCATGCGCGCCGATGATGATTGCCGCGAGTCCGCTTCCGCATTGGCGATCGATGGTCATGCCGGGGACCGACACGGGCAGTCCGGCAGCGAGAGCGGCGACCCTGGCCGGGTTTCCTCCCGGGCCCATGCAGTTGCCCACGATCACGTCGGCTACGGGCATGTCGCCGACGGCGGCCTCAACATCTGCGAGCACCGCGCGCACGGCCGTGGCCGCAAGCGTCGCGACATCGACATCCGACAATCGCTGGCCAACCGTGGCGATCGGAGTTCGCCGGGCGGCCACGACGACGGCGCGATCGGGCAGTGCCCCACCATCACGCATGGCGCTGCACCCCGGGAGAGCCAGTGACGACGCGCGCTATCACGTCGGCGCGCGCGGGCTTGCCGGCTGCCGTTCGAGCGAACGCCTCGACGGTGAACCATCGCCGTGGCTGCTGGGCAATGCTCAAGCGCTCTCGGCACTGCACGCGCCACTGCCTGTACTCGGCGGATCCCGCTGCTCCCGTTGTTTCAACCACTACGCAGACAATAGCGCCCAGTCGTGGATGCGGCATGCCGAAGACGATGGCGTCGGTGATACCCGGCATCCCGCGCACGACTGTTTCCACGTCGCCGGGAATCACCGTTGCACCGGCGGTGATGATGGCGCCATCACTGCGGCCGCGAAGCTCGAGCACCTCGGGTTCCTCGCCGCCGCGCACCGTGACGAGATCACCGACGCTCGCCCATCCATCGCGGATGACGAAGGGTCCGCCGGCACCGAGATACCCGGTGGCGAGGTAGGGCGAGTTGACCGACAACACACCGACTCCAGTATCCGGGCCGGAAGCAGGGAGATCGTCGACGCGCCATCGCACACCGGGAAATGGCCGCAGACCGGAGCCATCGTTCTCGACAGCGACGAACGAGAGTTCCGCGGCGCCGTAGTACATGACTACCCGGATGCCGTGGGCCTCTGCCCGCGCGCGTTCGGCTTGTGAAAGCGGTGCGCCGCCGACGAACGCGATTCGAAGGGAGTGCGCCGCGCCTTTTTCGATCACGTCAACGACCCGCATCAATGCGGTAGGCGTCGTGTGCACGATCGTCGACCGCGGGAGCACCGCGGCGAGCGCATTGTCAGAACCGTCTACGGGAACGACGACGGGCAGTCCCGACCAGAGCGCGTGCACCGCCGCGAACGCGCTGAGCGAGCTGACGAGCGACACCGGAATGAGCACCGCGTCGCCGCCGCGCACCTCGAGCATGTGCGATACGTGGGCGAACGACGAGAACCAGGAGTCATGACTACGCACGATGACTCGCGGAGTCCCGGTGCTGCCGGAACTGAATGCTGCCCAACCCGCAGCGTCGGCGACCGCGCCCGGGATGCCGAGCTCGCCGGTGATGCGGGCGGCGTACTCCCGGCTCCAGCGGGAGTCTCCGATGAGGGGCACTGCGCCGATGCTCTCCGCCGCGAGAGTCGCGGCAAGCGCCTCGACCGGATCGCTACTGCGTACTAAGACGACTTCGTGGGGGCCTGGCTCGCGCGTTCGCAGAGCGTGAGCGCGCTCCTCGATGCGCTCGACGAGCACTCGGGCAGTGATTTCCGCGCGGTCCGTGATAACCGCGACATCATCGGGACGCGCCGCTGCGCGAGCGACAACTGCCGCGGTCACCCTCATCCGATGCTAATCCTGGTGACGCGGGGCGCTGAGCACGGGCTCGCGGTCAACCGTGGCACCTCGGACAGGCTCGAATGCACGCGGGTATGCCTTCCACACCGCGAGAGTGAGCAGCGTCGCGATGGCGACTTTCAGCAGGTCGCCGGGCACAAAGACCAGGCTGAGCAACGCCGTCTGGCCGAGCGGCACGCCCGTGACCAGCGACTGCACCGGAATTCCTACCGCGTAGATCACGCCAATCCCGCCGACGAGACATCCGAGCAATACCCTCCACCACGCGGGCCGAGTGGTGCGAACAGACTGCGCGATGAGACCAATAACGGCCGCTCCGACTATCCAGCCGATGAGATACCCCGCGGATGCGCCGGCGAAGACCCCGAGACCTCCTCGCCCTCCCGAGAGGAGGGGGAGACCGGCGGCGACGAGCACCAGCAGAACCACGACCGACAGCGCCCCGCGCCACCACCCGAGGATGGTGCCCGCGAGCATGACGCCGAGGGTCTGCAGGGTGATGGGAACGGCGTTGCCGAACGCAACGATCGAGCCGGGCAGACCGAGAATCACAATGATCGCAGAGAACGTCGAAATACGAGCGAGATCGGACAGCGAGAAGCGCGAAAGTTTCATGGGTATATCGTGGCAGGCAACGGGACGATCCAGCGGCGTATTACCGAAGGCTTCGTCGCTAGTCATTGTAGGAAACGCACAAGTCGGCAGGTGGGAAAACCTCACTGTCAAGGGTGGTGGGATGCGGGTTTACGGCAGCACGGTCGACGACGCTACCCGGTGCATCCACTACTCGACCGTCAAAGACATCGTCGCCATCCGATTTCGATGTTGCGACCGTTACTACCCGTGCTTCGAATGTCACAGCGAAGGCGAATCTCACCCAGCAGAGCAATGGCCGGTCGCCGACTTTGATCGGCTGGCGATCCTGTGCGGGAACTGCCATACCGAGCTGACGATTTCGGCATACCGCGCAGCGGACGAGTGCGCCACGTGCCACGCGGCGTTCAACGAGCGCTGCCGGCTTCACGCACATCTCTACTTCGACGTGAGCGCTGAGACCGACACCACCCCGACCGAAGGAATTACTGCATGACGGGCTCCAACCCTTCCCGCACCTCGCCCACAGCCGACGCCGACTGGTGGCGCCAAGCCGCGGTCTATCAGATTTATCCGCGCAGCTTCTTCGACTCCGACGGGGATGGCTTGGGCGACATCGCGGGCATCACGGCTAAGGTTCCGTATCTCGCGTCGCTGGGCATCGACGCAGTGTGGCTGAGCCCGTTCTACCCATCTGCCCTCGCCGACGGGGGCTACGACGTCGACGACTACCGCAACGTCGATCCGAAACTCGGAACCCTCGACGACTTCGACGCCATGACTTCGGCACTGCGTAGCGCCGGCATCAAGCTCATCGTCGACATCGTGCCGAACCATTCCGGAGACGGGCACGTGTGGTTCCAGGAAGCGCTCGCTTCTCCGCCCGGGTCTGCCGCTCGTGAGCGTTACATCTTTCGAGACGGTCTGGGTGAGAACGGCGAACTGCCTCCGTCGGATTGGACGAGCCATTTCGGTGGTCGCGCCTGGACCCGGGTCACCGAAGCCGACGGCACTCCCGGCCAGTGGTACCTCCACTTGTTCGCCCGCGAGCAGCCGGACTGGAACTGGAACAATCCTGAAGTTCGCGAGGACTTCCTCACGACCTTGCGGTTCTGGTCTGACCGCGGTGCCGACGGATTCCGGGTGGATGTCGCTCACGCTCTTGCGAAAGACATGTCGGAGCCGTTGCGTTCGAAGCCCTCCGTCGCAAGCGACGACATTCCTTTGGACGGCAGCGACCCGCTATTCGATCGCGACGAGGTGCACCAGATCTATGCCGAGTGGCGCGAGGTCTTCAACGAGTACACCCCGCCACGCACCGCCGTCGCTGAAGCGTGGGTTCCCGCGACGCGGCGGCACGCCTACGCGAGCCCGGAGGGCCTCGGTCAGGCGTTCAACTTCGACCTGCTCACGGCGAGTTGGGACATTCGAGAATTCCGTTCGATCATCCGCGGCAATCTCGAGGACGCTGCGGCATCCGGTGCATCGTCGACATGGGTGTTCTCGAACCATGACGTCATCCGCCACGCATCGCGCTACGGCCTGCCCCAGATTGCGGCGAAGCAGCAGGAATGGCTTCTCAGCGGCGGAATAAGTCACGTAGAGGATCGCGAGACAGGGTTGCGTCGCGCCCGCGCCGCAACCCTGCTGATGCTTGCACTGCCCGGATCGGCCTACCTGTACCAGGGCGAGGAGCTCGGTCTGTTCGAAGTAGCCGACCTGCCCATCGAGTCACTGCAAGACCCGGTGTGGTTCCGCACCAACCATGAGGTCAAGGGACGCGATGGATGCCGGGTGCCCCTGCCGTGGACAACCGACAAACCGGCGTTCGGCTTCAGTTCGGGACACCCCCATCTCCCGCAACCGGAATGGTTCGCCGACCACGCGGCGTCTACCCAGGGCGGCGTCGACGGTAGCACGCTCGAGCTCTATCGCTCTGCACTCGCGCACCGATCACGACTGCAATCGGCGGAGACGCTCGAATGGCACGACAGCGCGACAAAAAACGTTCTGCACTTCGTGCGTCCTGGCGGATGGCATTCGGTGACGAACTTCGGAAAGATGCCCGTCGCCCTGCCCGCTGGGGATGTCCGGGTAACGAGCGCGCCGCTCGTCGACGGAATGTTGCCTCACGATACGACCGCGTGGGTGCTCGTCTGACGCATCCCGCAGAATGATGGCATGAAGCCGTTTGTGCTGTTGGCCACGCGCGCGGAAGACGCCGTGGCCGACGGCGAATACGAAGCGATCGCACGCTTCGCTCGCCTCGTGCCCGCAGAACTCGTGCGGGTGCGGCTCGAGGCGAATCCCATGCCGGCGATTGACCTCGATGACTACTCGGGCGTGATCGTTGGGGGCAGCCCTTTCACCTCGAGCGACGACGTCGCATCCAAGTCCGCGGTGCAGTTGCGCGTCGAACGAGAGCTGAGCGGGCTGCTCGATGTCATTGTGGATCGCGACTTCCCGTTCCTCGGTGCGTGTTACGGCATCGGGAGCCTGGGCACCCACCAAGGCGCGATCGTCGATCGCGAGCACGGAGAACCCGTGGGGCCGACGGAAATCCAGCTCACCAACGCCGGCCGTGAGGATCCGTTGCTAAACGGCCTCCCCGCGACATTCACCGCCTTCGTCGGGCACAAGGAAGCGATCAGCGAACTCCCCGAACACGCCGCGCTGCTCGCGTCATCGGCCGGGTGCCCCGTGCAGATGTTCCGAGTCAAGCGCAACGTCTATGCCACACAGTTCCACCCCGAGCTCACCCCAGACGGAATCGTCGAACGCATTTGGGCCTATCGACACAATGGTTACTTCCCGCCTGAGGATGCCGAAGCGCTCGTCGAGCGGGTACGAAGCGCTCCCGTGACCGAGCCCGGCCGCATTCTCGCCAACTTCGTCGAACGCTATCGCTGAGCCGAGTTCTCACCACGCCTGAATGTTCACCGGAGCGTCATCCACACGGCCCTGACGCTCCCCCAAAGTGGACTCTGTGGTTCACCCCCAACTCCTACGGTCGTCGCGTACCGAATCACAAAGGAGACATCTGTTGCGTAAACACCTCGCTGCCACCGGCGCCCTGTCGGCCATCGCCCTTCTCACCGTCGCACCCATGGCGTCGGCGCACGGCGGGCCCTTCTCGTTCGACCCCATAGCCGGCTCCGCCTACGGACTGGCGAGCAGCACCTGGACGGTTCCGTTTGTCGTGCCGGCAGGCTTCACCCAGTCCCTGCTGAATGACGAAACGACCGTGGACGTCTACCCCGGCGTCGATGATCTCCGCGACATGAACACCCAGAACGAGACAGGTCGTCAGAACGGACGCTATCTGTACAGCACGTTCGAGGTGTCCGCCAACGGCGCTGTTTCGGTTACCGACCTGAAAACCGGTGACGTGAAGATCATCGCCCAGCGCGAGGACTGGAACCGACTTGACGGAATCCGCTGGACACCGTGGGGCACGCTCCTGGTCACCGAAGAAACGGCGCTCGGCCGCGTCTACGAGCTGTTCCTCGACGACAAGGACCTCACCTCGGTCGTTCGCATCGAGGAGCGCACGCAGCTCGGCGCGCTCCGCCACGAAGGCATCGACGTGGGCGCGGACGGCGCGGTGTACGTCATTGACGAGTTCAACGGCGGCTCAATCTTCCGATTCGTTCCGAGCGTTCGCGGTGACCTGTCGGCTGGTCAGTTGGACGCGCTCAAACTCACCGGGCTGAGCGACGCACAGCAACTGTGGAACGCTGCGACATTCACCGAGAAGGTCGGTGCGTTCTCTTGGGTTCCCCTCGACATGACTCTCGCCGCCGCCGACGCCGACGCCGCGGCCAACGCGGTGCACGCAAGCGAATTTGGTCGGCCGGAGGATGTCGAAATCATCGGCGACACGCTTTACGTAGCGAACACGAGCGAAGACCGTGTGGTGGCCGTGAAGCTCGACGCGAGAGAGCTCACGTCATTTGTAGAGGCCGGAGTCAACGTGCCGGTCGAGAATCAGGCCAACGGCGTCACCGGGTTCAACAATCCCGACAACCTCGCCGAGGGTCCCGATGGGGCACTCTGGGTGACCGAAGACAACGACTTCAGCGACATCTACCGCACCTCAGCGGACAGCAACAACGACGGTCGGGCAGACAGCGTCGACCTATTCGCATCCCTCACTGACAAGGGAGCGGAAACCACCGGCATCTACTTCGGAAAGAACCCGAAGGTGCTGTTCGCCAACATTCAGCACCCCGACAAGCCGCTCGCCGATGGAACCTGGATGATCAGCGCACACTGACTTGGGCACGACAAGGGAGGGTGCGCCACGACGCGCACCCGCCCTTAGTCGTTCTCGGCTCCGTGTCGCCACCGGGTTTGATCGGCGTCACTGCCGCACCGGACGATCCGGGTAGCCGGAGTGCGGGGTTAGAGTTAGCGCGTGAGTCATCGATCCGCCCGCCGTATGGCTCGCAAGACCAGAAATGTCACGGCATTCCGCTTTCTCGCCCGCATCGGCTTCGCGGTCAACGGCCTGCTGCACGCGCTGATCGGGCTCATCGCCATCGGCCTCGCTCGCGGCGGCCCATCGGACGACGCCGATCAGTCAGGCGCCCTCAAGCAGCTCGCGGGGTCCCCCGGTGGCGTGATCACCCTCTGGGCGGTGACCATCGGCCTGGCTGCGCTCGGAGTGTGGATGATCATCGAGGCGTTCCTGATGCCGACTCGTGGAAAACGTCGCAGAGCGAAGCACATCGCCGTCGAGGGATCGAAGGGACTCGCTTACCTTTTTCTGTCGGGTAGCGCGCTGATCTTCGCCCTTGGCGGCACGATCAACAGTGCGAGAGACTCGCAAACCGCGAGCGCGCGACTGCTCTCGGCTCCCGGTGGAGTGCTCGTGATCGCACTCCTCGGCGTTCTCGTCTTCGGGATCGGCGTCTACTTCGTCGTCAAGGGGGTACTCCGCCGGTTCACGGAGGACATCGAGGTGCCGTCGGGTGCTGCGGGCACGGCGGTCACCACTCTCGGGGTGTTCGGCTACGCGGCGAAGGGGCTGGCCCTGCTCATTGTCGGCGTTTTGTTCGGGATCGCAGCGGCATTCGTCGATCCAAGCAAAGCGACGGGCCTCGACGGCGCGTTGCGCGCGCTGACAGAATTCCCGCTCGGTGAGGTGGCGCTGTGTGTCTTCGGCGCCGTCCTTATGGCCTACGGGGTGTACTGGTTCGCGCGCGCGCGCCACGAGCGCCTGTAGCGCTCCGACACCGACGCTAAATGGCGTCAGTCGACGGCTTCTCCGGACTCGGAACTCGAGATCCCGGAACCCGCACCGTTCGCCAGGTGTCGAGAGCAACAATTCCGCCGACGATCGCGAGCGACAACGACATGGATGCGAGAGCGTCGGTCGCCCAGTGATAGCCGAGGTAGACGCGACTGACCGCAGCGAGCACGCTCACAATGGCAGCGATCGCGAAGG
>JANOYC010000029.1:0-2098 GCA_031428675.1 Microbacteriaceae bacterium
GCGACGAGTGAGCCGAATTTTTTCGTGATGCCACGCAATTCGAGCTTCATTGATTGTGGAACCTCCCGTGCACGGGCGCGGCTGCGAGCGGGCCGCGATGCGCCGTATCGATTCTGTCATCTATGACCCCGGTCACGACGAGCGCCGGGACAGCTCTCGCTGCCCGGCGATCGTCGAGCGATGTCAGTCGGTTAGCTAACTGAGCGGGTCGATGCTTCCATCGATAATTCCGGCCTTGAGCTCGTCGAGCTTGGCCTTGATCTCAGCCGAGACCTTGTCGTCGTAGACGCCGAACTCCGACAGCGCGGTGCCGTCGTTTTCGAGCGTTCCGACGTAAGGCTCGCCGCTGAATCCGCTTTCCTGGGTCTCGGCGATGACGTCATAGACGGCCTGGGTCATGCGCTTCTCGACTGACGTGAGCACGAGGTCTGCGTACTCGGGCGAGGTCACGGCGATGTTCTTGTCAACACCGAGGAACACGACCGGCTTGCCGGATTCGCGAATGGCCTCGGCCGTCGAGCTGAACAGCCCGCCCGCGACGGGAAGGATGACGTCAGCGCCCTGGGCGATCTGACCGGCGCTGATGCTCTTGGCTCCACCGGTGTCCACCCAGCTGAGCGCGGGGTCGGTGAAGTCACCGGTTCCTGCCATCGGGTCGCGTCCGAGGACGGTGATCGGGGTGCCGGTCTCCTTCTCGTATGCCTTGGCGCCGTAGTAGAAGCCGTCCATGAACGCCGTCACGGCAGGAATGTCGAGACCGCCGTAGGTGCCGACGACCTTCGACGTGCTGTAGGCCGCGGCGAGGTAGCCAGCGAGGTAGCTCGATTGCTCCATCGAATAGGTGATCGGCTTGAGGTTCGTGGCTTTGTTGCTCCAGCCATCGATGGTCACGAAGTTCATCTCCGGGTTGGCTTCGGCAGCCGCGTTGACGGCGTCGACAAGGTTGAACCCGACCGCAAAGGTGACGTTGCAACCGGCGGAGACCATCTGGGCGAGGTTCGGCTCGAAGTCCTCGGTGCTGTTCGATTCGGCGTCGGCGATCTCGATGCCGAGCTCTTCCTGCGCTTGAAGCAGTCCGTCGTAGGCCGCCTCGTTGAACGACTTGTCGTTCCAGCTGGCCTCGTCAGAGACGGCGCACGCGAGAAAGTCAGACCTCGTGTCGCCGCCGCCAGCGCCACCCGTCGTCGGCGCCTCCGCACAGCCGGCGAGCACAAGGCCAGCAGCGCCGAACAACGCCATGCCGACAAGGCTGCGCTTGCGAGTGATTAGATTCACGTTGGTCCTCCAGATCGAAGCCCCGGCGACACCGAGGCGGATAGGGCCAGATTACCTAGTGCTACGAACCCATTGCGTCAATAACCGTCGCATGCAACCGATTAGTTACCAACCCGGGACAGTTCGGAAACCTGCCAGAAATTGTTACTGCAGAAATGCGCGAACTGGCACGGTCGGCGTGCTCAGAAGTGCAGAAACGTACGAGAAGAACCGCCGCGCGTCGATGGCTTCGACTACTTGCGCGTTGGTTTCAATGCCGTGCACGCCCACGACATCGACGAGTAGCCCCGGGTCAACTCCGAACCCGTCTCGATCGCCACGCCGTAGTGCCCGATCGCCGTCACGAGCTCGGGGTTGAGCAGCACAGCGACGGTGAGCGCGTCGGGATGCGTTGACCCCGCAATGCCGACGCTCTCGTCGAAGTCGAGAGTGGTCGAGATGATGCGGGCGAAGAAGCGCGCCAATTCCGTGTCGAGCGCGGCAATCTGGGCGATGTGCCGACGGGAGAACACCGCGTCGCGGAGCGTCAGCGGGGCCCGCGGCACCACAACGATGTCGATACCGGCTTCGAATACCGTTCGGCCCGCGGGTCGAGCAGAGCGACCAGGATCGCGACGCAATCATCCTGCGCCGTGTCCGTGTCGATGACGATCGGGATGCGCGTCGCGCTCACCGCGGTCAGAGAACGTCGTTGCGACCCGACAGGCGAATCGCGTCGACGACGGATTTGACCCGCTGGGCGTTGGCGGTGGTCGTCACGAGCAAGGCGTCGTCGGTGTCGACGACGATGATGTCGTTGACCCCGATGAGCGAGATGAGCCGT
>JANOYC010000030.1:0-13240 GCA_031428675.1 Microbacteriaceae bacterium
ATCGCGTTCGTCCTCGGACGCCGAGCTGCCACACGCCGCTACACCTTCGGCTTCGGCCGCGCCGAAGACCTCGCAGGCCTTTTTATCGTCCTCGTCATTGTGACCTCCGCGATCGTTGCTGCCTGGGCGTCGATCGATCGGCTGGTTCACCCGCAACCGATCACCAACCCATGGTGGGTTCTGACCGCCGGCCTGATCGGCTTCGCCGGAAACGAGATCGTTGCCGTCTACCGCATCCGCGTCGGCAATCAGATCGGCTCTGCCGCGCTGGTCGCGGATGGGGTTCACGCCCGCACAGACGGTTTCACCTCGCTGGCGGTCGTCGTCGGAGCGATAGGCGTCATTCTCGGCTTTCCGCTCGCCGACCCGATCGTCGGACTCATCATCTCGGTTGCGATCTTCATCCTCCTGATCGGCACCGTGCGCACCGTCGGGCGACGGCTGATGGACGGGATCGAGCCCGACCTCGTCGACAAGGCCGAGGCTGCATTGGCCTCCACATCGGGCGTTCTCACGGTGACCGATCTGCGCCTGCGGTGGGTCGGTCATCGACTCCAGGGAGCCGCTCGACTCAGTGTGACGGACGGCCAGCTGTCGGTCGTGCAGGAGATCGCTCACGAAGCCAAACGCAACGTTGTGCGCGCTCTTCCCAATGTCGAACGCTTCGACCTGCGGCTGAAAACTGGCGAGCCCGACCGGCGCGCTTAGCCCCGCAAACCCAAGTCCGCGAGTTTCGCGTGAATACCGAAATGCGTCGTCAACGCGAGCCGGGCGGCGAACCAGCCGTTCATTCCCTGCACGGCTGGGCCGGGCGGAGTCGCGGCCGAGCACAGGTAGAGCCCATCGACGGGTGTCTGCCACGGCGTCGGCGAGAGCACCGGCCGCTTCAGCAATTGCGCGAACGACACCGCGCCGCCGAGGATGTCACCTCCGAGATAGTTCGGATTGTGCGCCTCGAAATCCATCGCGGTCATTGACGACATGCCGATGATCGTGTCGCGGAAACCGGGCGCGAAACGCTCGATCTGCCTGATCATCGCCTCGCTCTGGTCGAGCGTTGATCCGCGCGGCACGTGCGTGTAGGCCCACAGGGTGTGCTTGCCCTCGGGAGCGCGCGTCGAGTCGAGCAGACTCGGCTGAGTCACGAGCATGAACGGCGACGACGAATGCCGCCCTTCCGCGACCTCCCGCTCCGAGGCGACGATCTCAGCGCGCGTGCCGCCGACATGTACGGTCGGTGCGGCCGACACGCGCGGGTCGGCCCACGGCACATACGAGGAGAGCGCGAAGTCCACTTTTGCGACCCCGTCACCGTGCCGGTAGCGCCCGAGGGCGGCCCGATAGCCGGGCGGCGCCGCGTCACCGGCAAATTCCAGCAGGAACTCCGGCGAGGTATCGAGGATCGTCACCCGCGACGGCTCGATGTCGGCCGGCGACCGCACGTCGTGTTCGAGCAGGATGCGCCCGCCGTGCGCTCGAAAATCATCGGCGAGCGCGTCGGCGATCGCCTGCGAACCGCCGACGGGAAATCCCCAGCCGGCCGCGTGTGCGTGCGCGCCGAGCAGCAACGCGGTGCCGGACGTCGCGAGTGATGGAAGCGTGCCGATCGAATGCGCGGCGACGCCCGTGAATAGTGCGGGAGCGACATCCCCAGAAAAGCGCGTGGCCCACGCGCGCGTTCCCTGCTCGAGCACCCGCAGGGCGAACTGCGCGGTCGCCAGCGGGTAGCGGGGAATCTGCAGCAATTGCCCCGAGGTGAACGACGTGATCTCGCGGATGTTCGCGACGAGGGGGCCGAACAGTGCTCGCCACGCGCGCCCGTCGACCCCGAGCGCCGATGCTGTGCGCTCGAGGTCCCGGTAGGCGAAAGCGGCAGTGCCGCCGTCGAGCGGATGCGCGTAGGACACGTCGGGGATGACGAACGGCACGCGGTCGACGAGCCCGAACGCGCGGAAGAACGGTGACGCGAGAGCCGCCGGGTGCACCGCCGAACAGACGTCGTGGCGGAAGCCGGGAAGCGTGAGTTCCGCAGTGCGGAGCCCGCCACCGACCGCGGACTGGCGTTCGACGAGCACGACCTCGAGGCCCGCCCGAGCAAGCGTCACCGCCGCGGCGAGACCGTTCGGTCCACTTCCGACGACGGTGGCGTCGATCACGGCGGATCCCTCCTGGTCGGCTTCGCAGACACCGGTGGCACCAGCGTGCCGACCGCGTCGCGCATCCACCACAGTCTGGTGCGTTTGCGTTCGTCACGGGTAGCGAACTGGTAGCGAAACATCCGCGCGCGAATCCACCGGGGCGGCTCGCCGGGGAACGGGTTGACCCGCAGTAGCCGGATGGTGGCGCGGTCGCCCTCAAGCAGGCGGGTGAGAAACACCGTGAACCAGCGGCTGTCGCGCGAGCCGAGCGCGAGAAACCACATCAGCCAGTCGAGTCGGAGGTGGTACGGCGCGAATTGGCGCGGCACTCTCGCGGGGTCGCCGGGCTTGCCGTGGAACTCGTATTCGTGCCACTCGGCGGCATCATCCGGCATCTCGGCCCGCGTTCCCTCGACGATCACCTCGAAGCGTTCCTTCGTGACCGACCCGAATGCTCCATAGGCGTTCACCAGGTGGTAACGGTTGAAGCTCGCATTCATGAGTTGGTGGCGGGAGAACAGATTGCGCAACGGCCACCAGCTGAGCACCACGATGAGCGCCGAGAACGCGAGCACGATGACGCCGAACCAGATCGGGATGCCCACCTCCGCACCCGCGGGGATCAGTGGAATGACCGCGTGCGCCACCGGATCGCTGATCGCCGAGAACGCGAGAATGATCGTGAGCACGTTGAGCCAGGCGAAATTGCCACTGACCAGGAGCCACGACTGGGTGAGGATGATGATCGTCGCCGCCACGCTCGCGACCGGTTGCGGCGCGAAGAGGAAGAACGGCACGACGAGTTGGGCCACATGGTTGCCGAGCACTTCGAGTCGGTGAATGCTGCGCGGCAGGAGATGCGCGAATCTGCTCACCGGGTTGGGCATGGGCTGCGTCTCGTGGTGGTAGTACAGGGCGGTCAGGTCGCGCCACGACCGGTCTCCGCGCATCTTGATCATCCCGGCGCCGAATTCGACCCGGAAAACGAGCCAGCGAATGAGCCAGATCACGACAACGGGCGGCGCGGTCTCATGCGATCCGAGGAGGGCGACGAGAAAGCCGGCTTCGAGCAGCAGACTCTCCCAGCCGAAGCCGTAGAAAGATTGGCCGACCGTGACGATCGAGAGATAAAGCCCCCACATCACGAAGAAAACCAGCATAGGCACCCAGGCGGGCCCCGCTTGGGGAATGCCGACGACAACGGATGCCGCGGCCAGCGCTCCGACGATCGTCACGACTCGAAGCATCCGGTCGGTGTAGCGCCACCGGAACAGCGTCGGTTGGCGTTTGCCGTAGGCGGTCGCGAGGAACGAGCGCACGGGAAGGAGGCCGCGCTCGCCGAGCAGTGCCGGAAACTGCGACAGTGTCGAGACGAAGGCGATCACATAAACGAGGGCTACACCCCGCTGGAGCACCTCTCGGGCGAACCAGTAGTCGTTCGCTGCCAGCCAGTCCGCGGTCATCGGCGGGGCGCGAGTTCGTCGAGCATCGCGGGCAGGTCGGTGACGAGTTCCCCGGCGAGGTAGCCGACCGATCCGACCGTCGTGGCCAGCCGGTCGCCGGCGGTGGCGTGCAGATAAGTTCCCCACACGGCGGCTTGGTCGGGCGGTGCGCCGCGAGCGCCCAGCCCGACGATGATCCCCGCGAGAACGTCACCGCTGCCCCCGGTGGCGAGCCCGCCCGAGCCGCCCGGAACCCGCCACAGCTCCCCTCCGGGCGCCGCGACGATGCCGTAACAGCTGACTACGGCGCCGTGGGCGTGCGCGATTTGGGCGAGGTCGGCATCGGCGTCGTCGATGTCGCGCCCGAGGAACCGCGCAGCCTCGTCGAGATTCGGGGTGAGCACGAGACGACCCGCGAAGTCGGTCGCGAGCGCGGGGTCGGCTGCGAGCACTCCGAGTGCGAAGGCGTCGAGCACGACGAAAGCAGTAGGCGAAAGGAGAGCGCGCAACTCCCGCAACAGGCCGCGCGACTCGGTCGGGTCGTCTAATCCAGGTCCGACCAGCACGGCATCGGCACCGCCGAGATCATCGGCGGCAGCGCTCAGACTCGCCCCGACGATGTGCGCGTTGCGGGATTCGCGCAACCCGACGACGCCGCTCTCTCGAAAGGCGACCGCAACGTGCGGCGCGACGGACGCGGCGACCGCGAGCGTCAGCCTGCCCGCGCCGACGCGCAACGCCGCAGTGCCCGCGAGCATCGCGGCGCCGGGAGCGCGGCGGGCTCCCCCGATCACCACGATTGATCCTCGACCGTACTTGGTCGCGGGCACCTCGGGCAGCGCCCAGTCGCGCAACAACCCCGGGGTGACCTCAGTAGATGTCGGCATCCTTGTCTCCGGCGTGCTCGGTCACGGGTATTTCATGCGCGATGAGGTGGTCGGCGTGCGCGAACTCGCGCAACTCCCACTGTGCATTTGCGCCGCGATCCAGAGTCGTAACGGTCGCATTCGCGACCGTGTTGTCTTGCGCAAAATCAAGAAGTTCCTGCTCGGAAAGTCCAAGGCACAGATAGAGAAAGATCATGACGATCGCGTCGTGCGCGGTGATCAGAACCACGCCGTCGTGACGAGCGTCCAGATCGCGAAGGAACGACCGCAGCCGCAGCGCGACGTCGGCCCACGACTCGCCGCCGGGCGGCCGATAGTAGAACTTTCCCAGCCACCGCCGTCGTACGGCCTCGGCGGGCAGTCGTTCATCTACTCCGGTCGACGTGAGCAGGTCGAGCACGCCCAGCTCACGGTCGCGCAGTCGCTCATCGATCAGCATCGGCGTGCGACCGTCGGATGCGCCCAGTGCGATGCGCGTGGTCTGCACGGCGCGCAGATACGGCGACGAATAGACCGCGAGCTCTGACAGCTCGGGCCGGGCGCGCAACCACGCCCCGAGAGCTTCGGCTTGGTGCTCCCCGAGCGCCGAAAGCGGAACGTCCGCATCGCGAAAATCAACCTCAATGACGTGATCGCCGCGGCGCTCGGCGCGATCTGCGGCGATATTCGCCACACTCTCGCCGTGGCGCACCAGCCACAACTCGCGAACGGTCATTCATCAAGAATCGCCCGACTGTGGTCGGCGCGCAAACCCTTGACTAATGCGCAAAGGTGCGGATGGGCGACTGCAGTCACCCACGAGCGGCCAGCTAGGACCGCGGAACCTCATCGTCGTCCACGATCGAATCCTCGTCGAGCGCCGCGGCGATGTAGGCGAGAAGCGCTCGCCCGTAGGCGTCTTCCGCGGTGATGCCGAAGTACTCCTCGTCGCCCTCGCCGCGATCGACAACCACGACGTATTCGAATTCCTCCTCGCGACGCAACGATTGGAAGTGGTGGCTGAGCAGCAACCGCAACTGGTCTTCGCGCGGCAACCACAGAGCATCCGAGACATCGACCGAATCGAGAGCCCACTCGGTCGTTCCGTTGAAGCCGAGAATGGTGCCCGTCGCGTATTCGTGTGGCTCCACGGTCATCTCGCTCACCGTGAACACGTCGCCATCAACCTCGGGCCGGTCGACGATGAACTGGTCGCCCGACACCGGGCGCCAGACGAGGCCGGAATCGGCGAGAGCGCGCGCGAGCGTGGTGGAGATCATGCGACATTATGCCCACAGCCCGCGGCGTGCACGCTGGGAACGGCCTACCCTGAGTAGCGGATGCCCCAGGTCGCCGTCCAATGCTCCCCCGGAGCGAGCCAGGTCAGATCCTGACCCGAATTGAAGGCGTCGGCGGGCGCGGTCATCGGTTCGATGGCTATCGCGAGTCCGAGCCCGTCTTTCTTCGGGAATATCGGCGTCGTGAATACCTGCACGTAGCCGAAGTTCTCATCTTGCACGAGCGAGACCGTGCGGCCGTCGGGAGCGGTGAGCGTGGCGCTCACATCGCCGACCGTCTTGGTGACGCCGCCGAACGCGTCGTCGAGGTCGAGGTCGCCGACCTTCCGGCCCTCGCGCAAGTCGTAATCGGTGCCTTCGACCGCCACTTCCTGCAGCGGGTTCAGCCGCTTGTCGACCTCGAATCGCGTCGACGCGTGCACAGTGAGGGTGAGCGCCTCGGTGGGAACGTCGCCGATCGTGAGGAACGGGTGCGTGCCGATGGCGACCGGCGCGGCTTTTTCGCCAACGTTGGTGATGTGGTGGGTGACGACGATGCCGTGGCCGGTCAACTCGTAGTGCACGGTCGTGTCGAGCAGGAACGGGTAGCCGTGTTGCGGGTACACCGTCGCTGCCAAGGTGACCGACTCATCCGTGCGCCCGACCAGGCGGTAGGCGGTGTTGCGCAACAGGCCGTGAATGGCGTTATTGCGCGAGGCCTCGGTGATGTCGAGTTGCTGCTTCTGGCCGTCCAGCATCCATACGCCGTCGGGAACGCGATTCGGCCATGGCACCAGCACGATGCCGCAGCCGAACGGTGGGAGGGTGTCTTCGCCATACGGCTCCACGATGTCGACCCCGTGCACACGAAGGGTTCGTAGGGAGGCCGCCAACTCGGTCACGATCGCCGTCGATCCAGCCAGCTCAAGAATGAATTGTTCGCCAGTGAGAGCACGCATGTCCAACACCCTACTCGGCTACGAAGGCGGGCAGACCGTGATCTGCGAGGGCGTCAAGCGCCCGCTGTTCGACCCGGCCGGCGGTGATGAGAAGCGAGAATTGATCGACTCGACCAATGCGTCCGAGGTGCCGCTGGCCGAGCTTTCCGGCGTCAGCGACGATGACCGACCGAGACGCCGAGGCGAGCATCTGCCGCTTCACTTCGGCCTCGGGGAGGTTGATGTTCGTGACACCCGCGCTCGTGTCCACGCCGTTGCAGCCGATGAAGGCAAGGTCAGCGTGGAGATCATCGAGCGCCGTCGTCACCCCCGGATTCACGAGCGAATGCTGGAGCGGGCGCAAGGTGCCGCCGGTGACGACCACCGAAAGAGCCGGCATCCCTTTTTCCAAGGCGAGGGCGATGGACAACCCGTTGGTGATGACGATGACGTCGCGAAGGTCGCCGCGAGCGACGAGTGCTTCGGCGACGGCGAGTGATGTGGTGCCCACGTCGAGCAGCACGCTCATCCCGCTCTCGACGAGAGCGGCGGCGGCGGTTCCGATCGCCTTCTTCACGCCCGCATCCCGGGACAGCGCTTGTTCGAACGACGCTTCGGCGGGGATGCTCCGTGGCATCGCCCCGCCGTGCACCCGCGACAGCACGCCGTCCGCTTCGAGCGCGCTCAGGTCAGAACGCACCGTCACCTCAGAAACGCCGAGTTCGGCAGACGCGTCGACGACGCGCACGAAACCTCGTTCGATCGCGAGCGCAGCGAGGCGATCGCGCCGCTCGCGTGCGTCTTTGATCACCGTGTTCTCCTCACCCGGATGTGATGAAACTTACGATATCAAAAATGACGAACTTACGATATCGTAAACGCATGATCCCTCATGTCGAACTCTCCAACGGCATCGTGAAGCGCCCGACGCTCCTCGCCGACGGCCGCGAGCTCATCTACTTCGATGACGCCGACACCGCCCTTTCTCCGGAACGCGCCGCCGACGCACGCGCGCTCGACCCGCGTCCGGCTCCGGCATCCATGCGCCAAGACGTGCTGACGGGCGAGTGGATTTCGGTTGCCGCAGCTCGACAGAACCGCGTGTTCCTGCCGCCGGCCGACCAAGACCCGCTCGCGCCAGCGACACCCAACAACCCGTCGGAGGTGCCGAGCAACTACGACGTCGCCGTCTTCGAAAACCGCTCGCCGTCGTTTGGTCCGGTGCTATTGGAGCCCGACACCGACAGCGCCGTTCCGGAGTTGCGCGCGGTGGGTTTCGGCCGCGAGCGCCCATCCGTCGGTCGGTGCGAGGTCGTCTGCTTCAGCCCGGAACACGAGGGCTCGTTCGGGTCGCTGACGCCCTCGCGCGCGCGCACCGTCATCGAAGCGTGGGCCGACCGCACCGCTGCCCTGACTGCGCTACCCGGTGTCGAGCAAGTCTTCCCGTTCGAGAACCGTGGTGAGGCGATCGGCGTGACGCTACACCACCCGCACGGCCAGATCTATGCGTACCCCTATGTGACGCCGCGAACGAATGCCTTGTTGCGCTCGGTTGATGCGATCGGGCCCGACATGTTCCAGCGCATCCTCGATACCGAACGCGCCTCGGAGCGCGTCGTGCTGGAAGGCGAGCACTGGACCGCATTTGTGCCCTTCGCTGCCCGTTGGCCCATCGAGGTGCACATGCTGCCACACCGCCACACGCCCGATTTTGCGGGCACGACGGGCGAGGAGCGCGACGAACTGGCGACGCTCTATCTGCGCCTGCTGCGCGGCATCGACGCACTCTATGAGACGCCGACCCCCTACATTGCCGCATGGCACCAGGCGCCGGTCAACGAGGGTCGGGATGCCATCCGCCTCATGCTTCAAGTGACCTCACCCCGACGGGCCGAGAGCAAACTCAAATATCTTGCCGGATCCGAAGCGGCCATGGGCGCATGGATCGGCGACGTCACCCCCGAGCAGTCGGCGGCGTTCATCAGAGAGGGAATTGCACGAGTATGAGCGACATCCGAGACGACGCACGCGAGGCATTCGCGCGCCTGTTCGATCACGAGCCCATTGGCGTGTGGTCTGCGCCAGGACGCGTGAATCTCATCGGCGAGCACACCGACTACAACCTCGGTTTCGTGCTCCCGTTCGCCATCAACAGACGCACGGTCGTCGCCCTCGCGCCGCGCGAGGACTCGACCATCCGCGTCGCCAGCGCCTTCGCCGACGAGGTCGCCGAGATCTCGATCAGCGAACTGGCACCCGAAAAGTTGCACGGCTGGTCGGCGTATCCGCTCGGCGTTGCCTGGGCTCTCGGCGAGTTCGGGGCCGACCTCAGCGCGGTGACCGGTGTCGACATCTACATCGAGTCGGCCGTGCCCGTTGGTGCTGGACTCTCGTCTTCGGCGGCCATTGAAAGCGCCGTCGCCGTTGCCCTCAACGACACCTGGGCGCTCGGTTTCGACCGCAAGAAGCTTGCGCGCGTCGGCCAGCTCGCGGAGAACAAAGCCGTAGGCGCCCCGACCGGAATCATGGACCAGTCGGCATCGCTGCTCGGCAAGCAGGATGCGGCGGTCTTCCTCGATTGCCGTTCCCTCGAGGCCGAGATCGTCGGCCTCGGCTTCGAAGGCGCGGGGTTGGAACTCCTCATCATCGACACGAACGTGAGTCACTCACACGCGACGGGCGGATACGGCGCACGCCGGGCATCCTGCGAGAAGGGCGCGGCGACGCTCGAAGTTGCGTCGCTGCGGGACCTTACCGTCGCCGACCTGCCGCGGGCTCGCGCACTTCTCGATGACGAAACGTTTAGGCGGGTGCGGCACGTGATCACGGAGAACCAACGTGTTCTCGACACCGTTGAGACCTTGCGCACGCAGGGTCCGCGGGCGATCGGCCCGCTACTCGATGCGTCGCACGTGTCGATGCGCGACGACTTCGAGATCTCGGTGCCGGAGCTCGACCTCGCGGTCGAGACGGCGCAGGAGAACGGCGCGATCGGCGCGCGAATGACTGGCGGCGGGTTCGGCGGAGCGGCAATCGCCCTCATCCCGACCGGCGATATCTCGCGACTGCAGGTTGCCCTCGATGGCGCGTTTGCGGAACACGGCTACGGCCAGCCGACGACGTTCACCGTGACGGCGGCCGAGGGCGCCCATCGCGAGTAGCGGCGGCGCACCTGCACGCGGGGGCACCTTCGGACTAGCACGGGGCACCTTCGGACTAGCACGGGCGCCTGCCGGCGTGCCCGTTGGCACGGTTAGCGGCGGGCGCGCTCGGCAGCGTCGACCACGTTCTTGAGCAACATCGCGCGCGTCATCGGCCCGACCCCGCCCGGCATAGGCGACATCCATCCAGCGACCTGGGCCACAGCCGGGTCGACGTCACCCGCAAGTCGCGCTTTGCCCGTCTCGGAGTTCACGACCCGCGTTATTCCCACGTCGAGCACAGCGGCGCCGGGCTTGACCCACTCTGGCGCGATCAGCCCCGCGACACCGACGGCCGCAACCACGATGTCGGCGCGTCGCACCTCGGCTGCGAGATCCGCCGTGCGCGAATGCGTGAGCGTCACGGTCGCATCCAGACCCTTGCGCGTCAGCAACAACCCAAGCGGCCGCCCCACGGTCAGCCCGCGACCGACAACAACGACGTGCTTGCCCGCGATCGGCACGCCGTAGCGCTGCAGCAATTCGACGATTCCGGCGGGCGTGCACGGCAACGGCGAATCCAGCGGCCCGGCAACTCCGAGCACGAGTCGCCCGAGGTTGGTCGGATGCAGCCCGTCGGCGTCCTTGTCTGGATCCATCAGCTCGAGCATCGCGTTCTCATCGAGCCCGGCAGGCAACGGCAACTGGATGATGTACCCGGTCACCGCCGGATCCTCATTGAGCGCCGCGATGGCTTGCCGCACGTCCGCGTCGGATGCCGTGGCCGGCAGATCGACGCGAATGGACTCGATCCCGACCTCCGCGCAATCGCGGTGCTTGCCCGCGACATAGGAGAGTGACCCGGGGTCGGCACCGACGAGGAGAGTGCCGAGTCCGGGAGTCACGCCCGCAGCGCGGAGTGCGGTGATGCGCTCCGCGAGTTCGTTCTTGACGGCGCGCGCGGTCGCGACACCGTCGAGCGTGATCGCGGTCATGACTACAGGCCGGGGTAGAGGGGGAATGCCTCGGTGAGCGCGACGACGCGCGAGTGCAGAGCCGCGACATCCGGATTTGGCTGCAGTGCGAGCGCGATCACGTCGGCAACCTCGGTGAATTCGGTGTCGCCGAAGCCGCGAGTTGCGAGCGCGGGCGTGCCGATGCGGAGCCCCGAGGTGACCATCGGCGGGCGCGGGTCGAACGGCACCGCGTTGCGGTTGACCGTGATTCCGACCGAGTGCAGCACGTCTTCGGCCTGCTGACCGTCGAGCGGCGAGTTGCGGAGGTCGGCGAGCACGAGGTGAACGTCGGTTCCGCCGGTGAGCACGTCGACGCCGGCTGCGCGAGCGTCATCCGAGGTGAGGCGCGCGGCGAGGAGTTGGGCTCCGCTGATGGTGCGCTCCTGGCGGTCGGCGAACTCGGGCTGGGCCGCGAGTTTGAACGCGGTCGCCTTCGCAGCGATCACGTGCATGAGTGGTCCGCCCTGTTGGCCGGGGAACACGTTGGAGTTGAGCTTCTTGGCTAGCTCCATGTCGCGGCTGAGGATGAAGCCCGAGCGCGGACCGCCGATGGTCTTGTGCACGGTCGAGGAGACGACATCCGCGAATGGAACGGGCGAAGGATGCTTGCCCGCGGCAACGAGTCCGGCGAAGTGCGCCATGTCGACCCAGAGCTTGGCGCCGACCTCGTCGGCGATGGCACGGAACGCCTCGAAGTCGAGGTGACGTGGGTAGGCCGACCAGCCGGCGATAATGACCTGCGGCTTGTGCTCGAGCGCCTTGTCGCGCACAACGTTCATGTCGACGAGGAAGGTGTTCGGGTCAACACCGTAGGACACGGCGTTGTAGAGCTTGCCCGAGAAGTTGAGCTTCATGCCGTGGGTCAAGTGACCGCCGTGGGCAAGCTCCAAGCCGAGGATGGTGTCGCCGGGCGTCGCGATGGCCGACAGCACGGCCGCGTTGGCGGTCGCGCCGGAGTGCGGCTGGACGTTGGCGTAGGCGGCGCCGAAGAGGCTCTTGGCTCGCTCGATGGCGAGGCTCTCGGCCACGTCGACGAATTCGCAACCACCGTAGTATCGGCGACCCGGGTATCCCTCGGCGTATTTGTTGGTGAGCACCGAGCCCTGCGACTCGAGCACCGAGCGCGGCACGAAGTTCTCGCTCGCGATCATCTCGAGGGTGGAGCGCTGGCGGCCGAGCTCGTGCTCGAGAACCTCGGCGATCTCCGGGTCAACCTCGGACAGCGGCGCGTTGAAAATGGACTGGTCGGACATGGGCGCTCCTCGCGTGACAGGCTCGATAACAGAAATCACGTGACCCAGGCGTACGGCCACCAACCGTGTCAGTTGCTCCCCGGTGGTTACCCACCCAAACGCCAGTTGCAACCTGAACAGACTACCAATACCCGGGCGAGAGTCCACCCCGGCGCGGTCGTGGATCCCACCTCGCGCGGTCGTGAATCCCACCTCGCGCGGTCGTGGATCCCACCTCGCGCGGTCGTGGATCCGGGCGGCTTGGGCTAACAGGGGCCGCCGCGGCGGCCCGCAATGGCCGCAATGGCCCGGATTGGTGGCGGGCGTCAGGCGGTGTGAGCCCGCGGTCGCGCCGCGCGCTTGCGCAGCCACGCATCGGTCACGATCATGAGCACGACACCGGCGACAAGCATGACGATGTTCACCGCCGGCAGCACCCCAACGCCGAATTCGTCGAGCAGGATGCCGCCGATGAACGCGCCACCGCCGATTCCGAGATTGAAGAAGACCACCTGCAGGGCCGACGCGGTGTCTCGGAATCGAGCGGATGCGGTGTGCAGCATCCGGGCATTGAGCATTGACGGTGCGCCACCGAAGGCGACCCCCCACAGCACAATCGCTATGACGACCATGATCGCTGATTGGCTGAACGCCGCGAGCGCGGTGACGATCACCGCCGTCGCAGCGATGGCGCCGATCAGGCCTGCGCGCGGAAAGCGATCGCTAAGTAGCCCCGCGAGCACGAGGCCCACAGCGCCGGCACCGCCGAACAGGAAGAGGATCATCGGGATCGACGCCTCGTCGAACGTCGACACGTCGATGAGCCACGGCGCAATGTAGGTGTAGAAGATGTTGTGGCCGGTGATGGTCACGAGGATGATCGCGCAGATGATGAGCACGCCGGGCATGCTGCGGTCGCGGTGCAGTGGCAGCGGGATCTCGCCGGTCGCGAGCGTGACATGGTGGTTCACCGGAGGAAGGAATTTCAGCACGAGCACGCCGAAGATGAGGATGAGCACGGCGATGCTCACGAACGCCAGTCGCCACCCGAGCGCCTGGCCGAGCGCGGTGCCGAGTGGAACGCCGAGGATGAACGCGGCCGTACCGCCGCCACCGGTTATCGCGACCGCACGCCCGAGTTGGTGCTTCGGCACGAGGTGGGCGGCGTAGGCGCCGACGACGGCCCAGAAC
>JANOYC010000031.1:0-9851 GCA_031428675.1 Microbacteriaceae bacterium
CGCTGGTGAGAAGCCTCTTCGAAAGGAGGGGCTTTTCGTCTCAATCGGGGTCGCCCCCGAGGCTCTGTAGCTCAGTTGGTAGAGCGCACGACTGAAAATCGTGAGGTCACGGGATCGACGCCCGTCGGAGCCACCACTAAATATTCAGGTCAGAGCCCGTTTTTGCGGCTTGCCCCCCCACACACAAGTTGACCTAACGACTGGGCGAGGTATGCGGATAGGGCTACCGCTCCCCGCTTCGCAGCGTCATCGCGCTTATTCGCGTACATCTGTGTCACCGCAAGCGACGAGTGCCCCAGGATCGCTTGTACGTCGGGGGCTGCTAACCCGGCGCGGAAAATCATCACCGCAGCCGTGTGGCGCAAGTCGTGCCAGTGGAGCGGCGCTTCGCCCGGGGCAAACGTCTTGATCCGATCGCGGATCCTCGACCAGCCGATTCCACAGCTCAGACACTTCGAGCTGAGAGTTCCGCCAGGAGGGCTAGGGAACAGCAGATCGTGCGGCCGCTTGACCACGCTCGCCTCCGCCAGTATCGAAGTCAGCGGTTCCGAGAGCGGTACGGCTCGGCCACGTCGCCCCTTTGTCGGACCGACCCTCTGCTGGCCATACTGACCCGGCGATGCGGTGCGGTGCCGGGAGAACAATGCTTATCGTTCGTGCTTCCTCATCGATGTCAGAGACCCGGAGACCAGCGATTTCTCCGACCCGGCACCCGGTGTACCTGGACCGCCGGGCTACAGCCGCCCCACGGTTTCGATGTCTTCCCAGAACTCTGCGGCGATGTCTGCGGACACGGTCGCGCGGGTCGCTGAGATCGCTGCCACGTAGTCCTCGATGAAGGGGCCTCCGGGATCAGCCGTGCCCGCGTCCACGGCATTCTCGAGCGCGGATTGGGAGGCTTTGCGAGCGGCGTATTCAATGTCTGCAGGAGAGAACCCCTCGGTCATGCCTACGAGCACCTGTACGTCGATGTCACCCGCGGCGGCGGGGATGTAACGCTCCCAGATGGCGAGACGCGCCTGCTCGTCGGGAAGCCCGATCGGTATCACGTAGTCGAATCGCCCGTGACGCAGGAAAGCGGCATCCAGTGACCGGATGAAGTTAGTGGCGCAGATCAGGAGCCTGCCGGGCTGGTCGCGAAAGGCGGGGATGATCTTCAGCAGCTCGTTGGTCACACCCTGCGTCGGCGATGGTGGCTCGCCCTGCCTGTGAGAGGCGATCTCCTCAACCTCGTCGATGAACACGACGGCGTGCTCGAGGTCGGCGATCCTCATGAAAGTCTCGCGAAGAGCGCCCGCAAGGCCTCCCGGTTGCGAGGCGAGGCGCGAGGGGAAGACCTCCACAAACGACCACTCCAGCCGCGAGGCGATGGCCTTGGCGAACGTGGTCTTGCCCGTTCCCGGCGGCCCGAACAGCACGATCGCGCGAGGCGGCACGACACCGAATCGATCGGCGAGCTGCGATTGTGCCAGGGGCATCACGACACGCCGCTCGAGCAGGTCTTTCTCTGCGGTCATGCCTCCCACTGCGTCCCAAAGTCCGCGCGGCAGCACACGTCCGCCCAGCTCGGCGAGGATCTTCAGTTCTTCGCGCTGCACCGGGATACGCCGCTCGAAATAGTGCAGGTCCTGCTTGAGCACGAATCCCTGGTGCAGGAACGCTCCGACCCGCGTCTCGGCCGCCGGCATCAGGGCCGAGAGCTTGGAGATGCCGTGGGCTGCCATGCGCGCTTCGAGCGCGGCGAGCATCGATGAGCCGATGCCGGAACCCCTGACATGAGCCGCCGTCGCGAGGAAAACGACCCAGCCTTGCGCGTGCGCAGCGCGTCCGATGGCGGCTCCGACCACCTCATCGCCGATGGCCGCAACGACGGCATGGTCCTTCGCACACGACGCGAGGACGTCGGTCAGCCCGTAGACGGGCTCGGCGTTCGACGCGAGCATCTGCTCCCACAAGCGCAGGATGCCGTCGACGTCTTCGTCGTGGTAATCGCGGATGCGCCAACCGGTCATAGACGTCATCGTCCTTCCAGCGTGGGGAGTGGCTAAGCCCCAGGCTATCGAAGCCGCAGGCTTGTAGCGGGCACGGCATCGTGGATCGCCGCAGCCAGCTCAGCGCTGTTGGTGCGGGTGTCACTATGCTCGATCCGGACGAGAGACATGCCGAACCTTTCGGGTGGAGGCCGGGGCCTCGCGGTCTGCTTATAATGTAAGGACATTCTTGCATACTCTCATAGCCGGGCGAAAAAATGAGAGGACAATCGACAGAAATGCAGACATGTTAGGCAGCTGCGTCTGGCGGCGCCGGTCTCAGGCACGCGCGAGTGCGGCAAGCCAGTTGGCGAGATGAGCGAGCAAGCCGTCCGCCTTTTTCAGATCGGCCGGCCGCGGATCCGGGCCGAAGACGCCCCAGAGCGGATGCTCGGGGACGTGGCGGTGCAGACCATACGGGTCGCCACCCGGATCGATCGCAGGTTGGTCGGCGAGCGCGGGCAACCGGTCGACATGCACGAGATCGGGTTCGATCGCGTACAGGAGCGTGGTTTCGAATACGCCCGCGTGGTCAGGGGAAATGGGACTATCGGGGCACCGGTTCACCCCGGTGCCGATCGCGGCGAGCGATCCGCCGCGCGCGTTCCAGGTCGCCGTGACCTCGTCGACGAGATCGAGCTGCTCGGGGGCGAAATGTCCGGTGAAGATCACCGCCCGCGTCACCCCGAAGTCCTCGAGGCGTTCGAGGATCGCCCGCAGGTGGCCGGCGAGTCCCGCCGTGTCGGGCATCATTATGCTCCACGGGTAGGCACCGTGGCCACCGCCGGTGCCTTGGTATACCACCGGCAGGACGATCCCGCCGGTGCGCTCAGCCGCCGCGATGCAGACGCCGTGCGCGTTGAAGGAGTCCAGCCCGAGGGGCAGATGGGGACCGTGGAATTCCAGACTGCCGAGCGGAATGTAGACGATGGCGGAGGCGCCGACCGCCGCATCCAGTTCGGCCGGGCTCAGTCGTTCGGCCCGCACTTCGGCAGTCACTTGTAGTAGTTCCTGATCCAGGCGTGGTCGGCGAGCTTCGCACGCAGCTCTTCCGGGAACGGCTCCCCATCTGAGTACCCGACGTTGCGAGCGATGTTGCGGCTACTGCTCATGCCCGCGATCACCGTGGAAACCTCCGGGGAGCTCAGCACATACTTGACCGCGGCTTCGGCCAGCGAGGAGTAGTAAGGCGCGACGACATCTTTGAGGGCTTCGACTCGCGCGAGTGTCTCGGTGAACCGCTCACCGCGGAACATCTCCTTCTGTTGAGAGCCTTCTTCCCACGCGTCGTACGTTGCCGGAGTCCACAGTCCCGACAGCGACCCGGAGTCGAACGCGACCCTGTCGATGATCGCCGTGTCGCTTCGTCCTGCGGCGGGAAGAAGTGCATCGATAGGACGCTGCTCAAAAAGATTGAAGATGACCTGGATCGAATCGACCAGTCCCAGTTCGGCGACCTGGACGCCCTCCTCGGGACGGTAATCGCGGATTGAGACGCCAATGCGGTCGATCTTGCCCTCGACGCGCAGGTCGTTCAGCGACTCGAGCCAATCCAGCTCGCGGATGCCGGAACCGACCCAGCAGTGCAGCTGCAGAAGATCGAGCCGCTCAACACCGAGACGTTCCAGCGCGGTGTCCACTCCCTGCCGCAAGTACCACGCCGGGTAGCGGCCACGCATTTGCGGCTCATCCTGATCGGGGTCAGGCCACTGGATGGGCTGGATCTTCGTCGCGACGTAGATCTTGTCGCCGCTCCAGCGTCGAAGGGACTCGCCGATCAACTCTTCGCTGTGGCCTGCTCCATACAACTCCGCGGTGTCGACGAAGTTGATGCCCTGCTCGTAGGCATGCAGCAGTGCGGCGATCGACTCTTCGTCGTCGACCGATCCCCACTGCCCTCCCAGCTGCCACGCGCCGAACGAGATCTCGCTCACGTCCCAGCCTGTGCGACCGAACTTCCTGTAGTGCATGAGCTCTCTTTCCTGGAGTTTTGTGCGCCGAAGCGCTGGGTGGCGTTTCTCTACGCCTCAGCGGCGATGTCTCGCACGTCGCAATGGATGGTGAAGGGGTCAAGCGCTGTGCCCGGCTCGTACACGCCGCCGAGAACGTAAGCACCGTCATCGGTTACGGCGACGTCAACCGACCTCAGGTCGTCAGTGTCGGATCGCGTCAGCTCGCCGACGGTGGCGAACCTGATGCGGCCGGTTCCGAGAGCGACCGTCACCGCGGCCGAATCGCCCTGTGGTTCGATGCGCGGGTCCGCGATCGTCACGTCGAGCACTCCCCCGTGGCCGTGAAAACGCACCGCACCCGCGAACGCGAGCGCCCCGCCTTCAACAGAGGGAAAGACGAACGCTCCACTCGCGGCGCGAGATGCCCCGCCCTCGACTTCAACCCCTCCGTCGGGCAGCCCCTCGACGTAGGCGACGAAGCTCTTGCGTATCGCCCACTCGAGTTCGACTGCTCTCGTGCTGGTCATGCGGCGAACGCGACCGGGAGCTTGGCGAATCCGCGGATGAGCTGCTTCGAGAAGCGCTCGGGCAGACCGACGATACGCACAGGTGGCCCCTGCACGAGCTCTTCGACCAGCACTCGCGCGCACAGGCGAAGGAACGGCGCGCCCATGCATGCGTGCGGTCCCTCGCCGAATGACATGATCCGGTTCGCGGGGGTGATCACGCGAGCGAGGTCGAATACATCGGGGTTCTCATAAACGCGTTCGTCGCGATTCGCCGATCCCTGCAAGAACGTCACCCGCGAACCTGCGGGGATGACCCTACCGGCGATCTCGACGTCCTCCGTCGTCTGACGCGACAGGTTCTGGGCTGGCGGGTCGTACCGAAGGCACTCTTCGATGAACGCCGGGATAAGCGAAGGGTTCTCGCGGAGGAAGGGCTGCAGGGTGGGGAAGCGGTCGAGGATCATGATGACCTGGCTGAGGAAGGCGGCCGGCGCGTCGCTGGCCGCGGCGAGCACCAGGTGCGCGAGCCCGACCTGTTCATCCGGATTCACCTTGCCGGCGTGGACGGCCAGGGTGATCTGAGTCAATGCATCCGAGGCCGTGGGATTCACCCCCGCCTCGATTTCGGCCCGTCGCGCCTCGAAGCGCTCGGCGATCATCTCCTCGGTCTCGACCGCCGCATGGACGGCGTCCTCTGGGACGCCAGGGGCCCCGACGACACGGACGAGCTCCCGCTCGATGTGGTCGATGAAGCCCGGCACGTCGCTCATCGGTCGGCCGAGCAGCATCACCGCCATTCCGACTCCAGTGGGGAAGCCGACCTCGGCGGTGAAGTCGCCGCCGCCGGCATCCCAGAAGGGCTCGAGCAGCGCACGGACGTACTCGCGCACACCATCCTCCTTGGCGAGGATCTCACGCACGGAGAAGGTACGACGGATGGCGGCGCGCAGTGCGGTGTGGCGAGGCGCATCCATTGTCACGAGGAATCCCTCGCCGAATGAGTCGTGGGTGCCGTCGATGTCGTTGCCGTGCGCGCTCGAGAAGCGCCGGGTGTCGGATAGCGCAGTGCGCACATCGGCGTAACGGGAAACGAAGTACACACCGCGCTCGGCGTTGTAGTACACCGGAGCCTCGTCACGGAGCCGCTTGAAAAGGTCGTACGGGTAGTCGTAGTCCGCGTACGAGAAAGGGTCGTAATGCAGGGTCAGGTCCCTCGGGACCTGGCTCCTATCCGCCTGCACGGCGGTCGTGATGCCCGCGATCCGCGTCGGATCGAGCTCGACTGCCGAGATCGCGGGCACGTGCAGCGGGTTCGTCGCCGCGCTCGCATCATTCACTCGTGAGGCAACCCGCGCGGTGACCTCGACCTCGGCCGGCGCGACCGTGTCTCGGACAATTGCCCGCGCCCACTCCAGCACGCGGTCGTTCGGGAGCGTGCCGTCGACAGCATCATGCCGACCGTATTCACCGAATCGTAGGGCTCCGAGCGCTGCGAGCCGTGCATCAATGAGCTCGCTACCGCGGCTGTAGAACTCGTAGGAACTGTCGCCGAGGCCGAACATCGCGTATCGGATGCCGGACAGGTTCGGTCGCTCGGCGTCGAGCAGTTCGGCGAATGGTCGGGCACTCGATGGCAACTCGCCTTCGCCGTGCGTCGAGCAGACCACCAGGGTTAGGTTCTCCGGTCGCAGATCCGCGGTGGTTGCATCGGTCATGTCGACAGCGCGAAGCTTTAAGTCTCCCGAGAATTCCTCACCGAGAAGGTCGGCAATGGTCTCCGCGTTACCCGACTCCGTTCCGTAGAGGACGACAATCTCTCCTGGGCCTTCGGCGTCTTCCTCCGTCGCTGGCGAGGGTTCGGCGGCCGCTACAGCCTCCGCGTCCAGATCGGCGATTATACGATCAGCGACGGCTCGCGCGTCGGAGCGATTCGCGGGGATGGTGCCGACAGGCCCACGCCGGATCCAGCCGACACAGTAGAGGTTCTCGCCCAGCACGCCGGCGTCGATGTCGGTGGTGTCGGACTCGAGGGTGCTGCGCAGAAGGACGTCATTGGGGATTTCGCGAAATCCGACCGCCGTGACCACGGAGTCCGTCTCGATTGAGAGCGGCTCCCGCGTGCCTGCCGAGTCACGGAAGTTCGCGACGTCGACGTCTCCGTCGCCGTCAAGGTGATCGGGCGTCCAGCCGAAGCTGAACCGAACCTCTCGACGCGCCACTGACGGCGACTCGTCCACGATCTCGAATACGGCGGTCGCCCGCGGCGACCGGTCTGAGGCGGACCGCTCCGCGTCGGTCGTGAATCGCACATCCTCGAGTTTGCCCAGTTCGCGGACCATCGCCACGTCGAACTTCGCGTGCTCGGCGCCAGAGCGCCCGACGACGTCGATCCGTTCAACGTCGCCGATCGCTTCGATCGCGTCATCCGGCACTCCCACCTCCCGCAGCCGCTCCGACCTGCTGAGGAACAGTCGCACGAGGTCGACCGAGACATTGCCGTTGCCCACGATCACCGTGCGGCGACCGATGCGGATGGCGGCTGACTGACGCCCGGGGTGCCCGTTGATCATCCGGGTCACCTCACCCGAGCCGTAAACACGGCCCCGGGTCGCCGCGCCGTTCGCGTCGTGGAAGCCGTCGATCGTGCGGTCCGCCCACAAACCGGTCGCGAGAACGACGGCGTCGAATTCCGACCTGAGCTCGTCGATCGAGATGTCGCTGCCGACCTCGACACCGCCGACGAACTGCACGCGGTCTCGTTCGAAGAGACGGTCGAACTGTTTCGCAATACCTTTGGTGCCCAGGTGGTCCGGAGCAACTCCGTAACGGATCAGACCGAACGGAGTCGTGAGCCGGTCGTAGATAACGATGTCGGCGTCGGCCCAGGCCTTGCGCAGGAATTGCGCAGTATAGCAGCCGGATGGACCGCTTCCGACGATGGCGATCCGCCGTTTCGATGCGGGTACGTTCATTGCTGATCTCCTAACAGTGACGGCTCCATCACTGAGGGGAAGCTATCCGCGTCCCGGCGACGAGTGCTCGCCGCGCGGCACATTGGCAGAGTGCTGCCTGCTATTTCGGACAAGTCCCGTCGAGATCGGCGCAAGAAGTCTGCGAATGTAGACAACTCCAGGTATCGTCTCCCGCCGCATTCGCGCCGTAACCTACACCCGCCAGAATGGTGGGGTGAACCGCTTCGTCGTCGAACAGGACTCCCCACTCACCGCATGGGGTCAGGTGCAGCGCGACCTGCGCCGACGCATCGAAATCCACGAGTTCGAACCCGGATCCCGCATCCCGTCCGAGGCGGACCTAGTCGCCCATTACGGCGTGAGCCGAATGACCGTGCGCCGGGCCATCGAGTCGCTCGCCGCCGACGGACTATTGAACTCACGACGGGGCTCCGGCACGTTCGTCACCGATCGGCGGGATCTGCTGCGGTACGACGTGGATCTGCTGCGACCATGGCGTGAGCAGTTGCTCGCCACAGGTCACGTCGCGAGGTCACGTCTGATGCAGACCTCCGCGGATGCCTTCGTTCCTGAAGATCTGCGCCGCAACGTGCAGTACGACTCTCCCGACAATGTGAGATTCGGTCAGCATGTGCAAGAGGTGGACGGCGTCGCTATCGCCGTCACTGAGTCGTGGATCCCCGAACAGCCGCATTGTGGGAGTGCGGTCACGACGCGGCCACCCGGGTCACTCGTCAGCGCGTTGAGCTCGGTGCGCATCTCGTTCGCGACGACGGCCCAGGCCGACATCATGCAGTCGTATCGAGACGTACCGCTCCTTGAGGTGACAACGATCAGTCGCCTGCGCGAGACGGGCGAGCTTGTCGAACTCGCGCGGACCTCGTGGCTGGCCAGTCGGGTGCGCTTCACCTTCGGGCGATCTCTGACTCTTGCCCAGATTGATATGTCGGAACTCATGAAGGCGAACCGACTGGCGTAGATGTCCACCGAGTTTGATGCGTACCCCAGTGTTATCACGGTGCTGATCAGTTCTCTCGAGGAACGAAGAAGGAGTCAGGGAGCTCGAATGCGACGACGTCGGCGTGACTACATCCCCGCGGCGGTCGCGCTCCTCGCCGAGTTCCTGATGGGTTGCCCTAAGCTACGGTCGCTACCGCGTCGTTGATGCGGGAACTCATCATGTTCACGCTTATTGCGTCGGCGCCATGAGCCAGAGCGTATTTTGGGCAGGGCAGTTAGTTCGGGTTTCAGTCGCTTCAAGAAGGCCTCAGCAACGGGCTCCCGAACCCCGAAAAGCGCGAGTGAGTCCTTCGCCACGAACGAGCCCAGGCTCAACTCGTTTGTTCCGAAGAGAGCGAGTTGGTGTCTATTGCCGTCACCGAGCGGCTCCGGGTTCACGTCGAAGGCGGGAGCGACGATCCACGCGGTGCGGCGACGAAGGAAGCCATGGTTGCGCAGGTGGTCATCGAGATCGCCAACCAGACAGCCGAACACGGCTCGCCGCCACAATTCGGGCGGATCGGAGCCGTTTAGCCGAGCGAAGTCGACGACATCAACCCACGCCGCCTCCGCCGTCGGTGGCTTCGAGGGCGGTCATTGCCGAGATGTAGGGGATGCGGATGCCGTCATCCGTGCGGTCGAATCGTCTGAGAAAGAGCACCGTGCGTTCAGAGCCGTCGACGGTGAATCGCTTCGTCATGTGCTGGGGCTTGTCGATTCCCACCGCGCCCATGGCATCCATCATCGCGGCCTCCCACGCCACAACGTTCCAGTCGTCGCCGCTCGGCTTCGGGAATTTCGCCAGCCACAGGTCGGCCCCGATCTTCACGTTCGCCTTTGGCCGAGCACCGCCCAGTGAGCCGGTCGCCCTGAACAGACGGCGGATCGCAACTTCGTCAATCTCCGTCTCGCCGCGCTCGATCTGATCGGCGACGCGAATGATCTCGGACAAATTCGCTTCTACTGGCACGCCGTGGTCCGCCGATACCGCGACACCGTCAGCCCAAAACCGGGTGGCCCCCTGGCGACCCTCGTCGCTGACCCCAAACATCAGGCTGAGCTCATCAAGTGTGCGGCCGACCGCGCGCTTCTGCACCTTGCGTCCCCAAGTATCCGGTGCCGAGTCGCTAAACGGGTTTACGGGGGATAGTGGCTGCGCACCGGGGAACAGGCCGAGTGCCGGCGAAAGCTCGAACGCTTCTCGCATGCGCAAGTATGCGGAGTCATATTCGAAAGCTCCTGAAGTCCTGGTCCGGTAGATCTTGCCCGCGAGCACTTCTGTGCGGCCCACTACTGTCGTTACTTCGTACGTATCAGTCACGATTGCGCACCCTTACGCGCTCGGGGAGTTTCTCGTCAACCATGAGTCGGCCGCGCTCGGTGCCGAAC
>JANOYC010000032.1:0-4918 GCA_031428675.1 Microbacteriaceae bacterium
GGAGAAACGCCGGGTGAGCGCGGCGAGCGGGGCCGCGCTCACTACGACTGTGCCCGCGAACACGGTGACGAGCAGGCCGATGCGCGACTCCGATACGCCCAATTCGTCGGCCATGACCGGCAGCAGGCCGGTCGGCAGAAATTCCGTGGTCACCGACGCGAAGATCGCGGCAGCGAGGACCGTGAGCCCCACCCAGGGGAACGGTTTCGTTGGGACGGGCCGGGTCATTGAAGCGGTTGAAGTCACGTAGTAGCGCAGTGTTTCTCGTTGGATTGTGGAGCGAATCGCCGTCCGCGGGATGCGCCGTGCCGACCGCATCGGTTAAAGGGTAGCCGCTGGAAGGACAAAATCGTATCGATTCGACAAAAGGATCGTATCGATTCGATTGGCGCGCATCCGGATGTTCGTCGGGGCCCATCAGCCCCGGAAAAGTGCCGCCACCTGCCAAAGCCCTACTGTTAACCCGTGACCGACGCACCCACGCACTGGATTCTCACGCTCGTCTGCGAGGACCGCCCCGGAATCGTGCATGCCATCAGCGGCGCGATCGTCGAAGCCGGCGGCAACATCACCGAGTCGCAGCAGTTTTCGAGCCTCGACACGGGAACTTTCTTCATGCGCCTTCAGGTCGAATCGGCCGCGTCGCGGGAGACGTTCGAGTCAGCACTCACCCCGGTTACCGCGCGCTACGGAATGACCTGGACCTTGGATGTCGTCGGCCGCCCCCTGCGCACCCTCGTCCTCGTCTCCCAGGCCGCCCATTGCCTCAACGACTTGCTATTCCGTCAACGCGCCGAGCAACTTCCGGTGTCGATCCCGCTCGTGATGAGCAACCACCCGACCCTGCATGGACTCGCCGATTTCTACGGGGTTCCGTTCGAAGCGCATCCTGTTGCGAGCCCGGGCCAAAAGCTCGCGTTCGAAGATCGCATCCAAGAGGTGGTCGAGCAGCACGACATCGAACTCGTCGTACTCGCGCGCTATATGCAGATTCTCTCTCCCGCACTGTGCGACTTCCTCGCCGGCCGGGCCATCAACATCCATCACTCGTTCTTGCCCGGATTCAAGGGGGCCAACCCCTACAAGCAAGCGCACGCTCGCGGCGTGAAGCTCATCGGCGCGACGGCGCACTTCGTCACGAGCGATCTCGATGAGGGCCCGATCATCGAGCAGAACGTGGTGCGGGTCGACCATTCCCGGAGCCCGAGCGAGCTCGTTGCGATCGGACAGGATGAGGAATCGCGCACCCTCACCCAGGCCGTCAAATGGTTCGCCGAGGGCCGCGTGCTGCTCGACGGAGCGCGCACGATCATCTTCAAGTAGCGACCATGAACGTTCTCTTCCACCACGCCCGCAAGCTCGATGCGCGCGGGCAGGTCGAGAATTTCTGGATGCTCGTCGGCGGCGACACCATCATGGCGACCGGACGCGGCACCGAGCTACCCCGCGCCGACGAGTCGATCGACGTGGGTGGCGCGTGGCTCACGCCCGGCTTCATCGACCTGCACTGCCACGGCGGCGGATCGTTTGCGTTCGACGACGGCGCCTCGGCGATATCGGCGGCGCTGGCAACGCACCGACAGCGAGGCACGACACGCTCGGTCGTGAGTCTCGTGGCGAATCCCGTGGATGTGCTGATCGAGAACTTGGGGCAGGTGGCCGACCTCGTCGCCGCCGACCCGCTCGTGCTCGGTTCACATTTGGAGGGGCCGTATTTGGCGCCAGACTACCGGGGCGCGCAGAGCGGGCGGTTTCTGCGTGAACCCGACGGCGACGACATTGACGCTTTCCTCGGCGCCGCCCGCGGCACGCTCCGCCAGGTGACGCTGGCGCCAGAACTGCCCGGCGGGCTCGACGCGATCGACCACTTCGTCGCTGCCGGCGTCGCGGTTGCCGTCGGGCACACGGGAGCGGACTTCGCCGTGACGACCGCGGCATTCGACCGGGGTGCGCGCATCCTGACCCATGTTTTCAATGCGATGCCGGGCATACATCATCGGGCGCCGGGGCCGGTCATCGCCGCGTTCGAAGACGGCCGCGTCGTGATTGAGCTCGTGCTCGACGGTGAGCACGTGCATCCGGATGTCGCTCGGCTCGCGTTTCAGTCCGCGCCCGGGCGGGTTGCTCTGGTGACGGATGCGATGGCAGCTGCCGGCTCGAGCGACGGCGATTACCAACTCGGTTCGCTCGCGGTCACCGTGAAGGATGGCCACGCTGTGCTGCGCGGCACGCACACGATGGCCGGGTCGACGCTCACGCTCGATCGAGCGGTGCGCGTGGCGATCGAGCAGACCGGGCAGGAGCCGCGCGATGCGGTCGAGGCGGTCACGCTCACTCCGGCGCGTGCGCTCGGGCTCGAGCGGCGGCACGGGTTGCTCGCGGCGGGTTATGCGGCCGATGCCGTGCTGCTCGACCGCGAGTGGAACGTGCAGCGCGTGTGGGCCGCCGGCGCCCCCGTCCATCCCGTCGCCCCTCCCGTCGACCCTCCCGTCGACCCTCCCATCGAGTGAGCAGTTTCTGCTCCTAAACGGGCGGAATAAGAGCGGAAACTGCTCACTCGACGGGAGAGGGGGCGGCGGGGGCGGCGGGGGCGGCGGGGCGGGGGTAGAGGGCGCGGACGGCGACGACGCCGAGCGCCGCGCCGAGCAGCTGCGCGGCGATATACCCCGGCGCCGACGACGGGGCGATCCCCGCGAACGAGTCACTGAACATTCGCCCGATCGTGATCGCCGGGTTGGCGAAACTCGTCGAGCTCGTGAAGAAATATGCGGCGCCGATATACGACCCCACCGCAACCGGGATCACCGCGATCCGGTCCGTGCGCGCGAGGGCGAAAATCACGAACACCAGTCCGGCGGTCGCCACGATCTCGGCGAGAAAATGCGGCGGCGACATCCGGTCGGTCGTGCTCCACGACACGGCGGATGCCCCGAACATCAGATTGGCCAGTATCACGCCTACGATGCAACCGAATACTTGGGCCGGAATGTATCCCGCAACGCTCCCCCACGACCGTCTCCCCAGCACGACGTCAGCCAGAGTAACCACGGGGTTGAAGTGCGCGCCGCTCGCCGACACGAACACAACGATGAGCACGCCGAGCCCGAGCGCCGTGACGAGCGCGTTTTCGAGCAGCTGCAACCCCACGTCGGTCGGCGACAATTGCTGCGCCGCAATGCCCGATCCCACGACGACCGCGGCGAGTCCGGCGCTTCCGACAAATTCGGCGGCGATCGGGCGAAGGGATGCTGGGCTAATAGGCACGGTCGAAGTGTAACGATCTCGCGCATCCATCTGGTTACGCCGAGTTCGCCCGTCAGCGCGCATCGAGAATTGTGCGCGAAGATCGTCAGATGGCGAGTCACCTAACTCCGCGCGACGAGCTGGGCTCGACATCGTCCGCACCCACGCTTCCGCCGCTTGCTGCGCGCGTGAAAGGACGACTCCGCCGAGCGGATGCCCTGGAATCCGTTCTCTGGATATCCACAGCAATCGTCGTGGCCATATTCTTCGCGTACGGCGGATTGCGCACCTTCACGAGCATCGCCGGTGTGATCATCGGCATCGGCGCCGTGGTCGGACTCATCGGAGCGAACTTGCTGCTGATCCAAATTCTGCTTGCGGCACGCATCCCGATCATCGATCGCACGTTCGGGCACGACAAGGCTCTGCTCATCCACCACCGGCTCGGCACGATCATCATCTGGTTCCTGTTGGCGCACATGACCCTGATCACCACCGGTTATGCGGTTCGCGACGGCATTAATCCGATGACCGAGTTCGGCGTGATTATCGGCAACCTCGACGGGGTCGTGCTCGCGTTTGCCGCCATCATCATCTTCACCGCGATCGTGTTGATGAGCCTCGTATCGATCCGGAGGCGCTTGCCTTACGAGCTCTGGCATTTCATGCACTTGTTGGTATATGTCGCCACCGTCTTGGCGATCCCCCACCAATTCCTGGTCACCTCCTACTTCGCTGAGGGCCAGGTCGCCCGCTACTACTGGATCGCGCTCTATCTGGGCACCGCTGTCACGCTTCTCGTCAGCCGCGTGATCGTGCCGATCGTGCGAACCCTGCGCCTGGATCTCCGGGTCGCCTCGGCCACGGAGGTCGCCCCCGGCGTCACCACCATTGAACTCGCCGGCCTCGGACTCGAGCGTCTGAAGGTGCACGGCGGACAGTTCATGCTGTGGCGCTTCCTCGCTCCGGGCCTGTGGTGGCAGGCGCATCCGTATTCACTCTCCGACGTTCCGCGCGACGGACGCCTGCGCATTACCGTGCGCACGCTCGGAGACGGCAGCGCCCGAGTCGCCCGCGTGCCGCTCGGCACCCGGGTCGCGGTCGAGGGCCCGTTCGGCATCTTCACTGAACACGCACGCGTAACCGACGGAATCGTTCTCATCGCGGCGGGGATCGGCGTCACGCCCATCCGCAGCATGCTTGAGCACGTGGATTTCGCACCGGGCCGCGGCACCGTGATCCTGCGGAGTCCGAGCGCCGACGCCGTCTATCTGGGCGAGGAGGTCGCGAAGCTGGCCGCGCGCAAGAAGGCCACCCTGCACACGCTCGTCGGCAGTCGGGAACGCGGCGGCGAAGGGTGGCTGCCCGCCACGTCGGTCGCCTCGGGCCAGACCCTCGCCACCCTGGCTCCCCACATCCAGGATTCCGATGTCTACATCTGCGGCCCCGGTCCGTGGACGCAACTGGTGATTGCAGACGCGCGCGCCGCCGGGGTGCCGCGCGCGAACATCCATTACGAACGGTTTGGGTGGTAACAGTGCGCGCCAAGAGCATGATCATCACGGGCGGAGTCTCGCTCGCGGTGCTCGCCGTGGGTGCATCCATCGGCGGATTTCCGACGATCTCACCGACCGCCAACGGCACTGATACCGCGGATGACGCGGTCGATCTCGCC
>JANOYC010000033.1:0-3203 GCA_031428675.1 Microbacteriaceae bacterium
AACGATCGGCCACCCGTAATTCGCCCCCGGGGTGATGAGATTGAGCTCGTCGAAGCGGTTCTGCCCGAACTCGGATGCCCACATACGGCCCTCGTCGTCCCAGGCGATTCCTTGAGGGTTGCGATGACCGAACGAGTAGACCGGGCTGCCGCCGAACGGGTTGTCGGCGGGAATGGCGCCATCCGGTGTGATGCGCAGAATCTTGCCGGCGAGCGAATCGAGATTCTGCGACAGCGTCGTGTTTCCGGCGTCCCCGGCCGTCACGTAAAGCAGGCCGTCCGGGCCGAAGTGGATGCGCCCGCCGTTGTGATTGTCGGCCTTGGGGATGCCCGTAAGCACCGGCGTTGCCGCGCCGAGCGCGAACGAGCCAGGCTTCCCGATAAGCGGGATCCGCAGCACGCGATTGTCGATTGCCGTGGTCGTGTAGGCGAACAGGTGTTCGGGCCGGTCGGTCGACACCGCGAGGCCCAGCAAGCCACCCTCACCGCCGGGCACTACCCCGGGCACCGTGCCCACGACGCGGGCGGCCCCTGAGTCGTCGATTTCGACGATGGATGCCGTGTCGCGCTCGCTCACGAGAGTCACGCCCGATGGAAGCCGCACGAGCGACCACGGCAACTGCAACTCGTCGGCGACGGTTCGCGTGCGACCCGGCTGCACGTCGACCGGATCGTCGGTCGACATCGGCGTTGACGGCGGCACCGTAGGGTGCACAATCGCCGGCGGCACAGTCGCCGGCGTGCCGCTGTGTTCCGGCGCGCACGCGGCGAGAACCAGCACGGTAACCAACGCCCAGACGAGCACCAATAGCTTTCGCAACTCGTCACCTCCCGAGCATCCGATCACTCCCCACCGGGCGCGCGCACTGCGGAAGCGAGGTTGCTGACAATTCCACCCACGTTGGCTGGGGATTCCATGACCGCGGGGAATAGTGACAGGTCGGTGACGTTGTCACCTACGGACTGGCGCGGCCCGATCACGCATGAGCACGCGCTCACGGAATCGTTCAACAATCGTTCAACAGGAGAAATTATGAAGGCAGTACTGGGTGACCTCGTCATCGCTGAAGCACACAAGGATGAACTCATCTCGATCGAGGGCAACTGGTACTTCCCGCCGTCGAGCGTAAACCAGGCTCACGTCGTCACGAGCTCGACCCCGTACACATGCCCGTGGAAAGGAGAGGCCCAGTATTTTGCCATTAAGGATGGCGACACCGTGCTGCAAGACCGTGCGTGGAGCTACCCGACGCCCTACGAGTCGTCGTTCGGCCGGGTCGGCAAGGACTACAGCAACTACGTGGCGTTCTGGAAGGAAGTCAAGGTCGTCGAGTAACAGCGTCGCGCTTGAGCCACTGGATGGTGTTGCGTGCGTCGAATCGCCGCGCACACCGTCCGCAGGCGAGCGGCCTCGCCGGCTCGCGGTAGCGATAATGCACATGGCCGGCGGGGCAACTGCCCACCCATGGCGCGAGGTCGTCGGCAATCGGGCCGTCGTGGGTGCGGCGACCGACATAGCCGAGATCGGTGGCGATCCGCTTCCATCGCGGGCCGTGGCCAGCACCGGGGCCGGCCAACGCGTGTGCGACCTCGTGCAACAGCACTTGGTGGATGGCGTCGTCATCAAACCGCTCGGCGAGGTGGCGCGAAACCGTGATGCGCTTGCGGGTGTAGTTGCACAGACCGGCGCGCGTTTTGGCGTTGTCGAACGCGAAGGTCCATTGTGCGGGGTCGAGGTGCAGGGTGATGAGCGCGGCGGCCCAGGAGCGAACGCGAGTGAGATCTGCCACGAAGCGACCCTACGGACGCTTTCCCTCGATCACCGACTCCGTGACGGTGATCGCGAACTTCAGGCTCTCGAGTTGGGCGGGGGAGGACTGGAGGCGCAAGCAGATTCCCTGAGCGGCCCGCAGGTCAGCGAGCGCTGACGCGTAGTCGCGCTTCTCGAAGTGCAGCGCGCCCCGCGCGTGCAGAGCCATCGCTTCAGCGCTTTCCCAGCTGTGCGCGTTCGCTTCAGTGGCACAGTCGGAGAGCTCAACGAGAGCGGCATCCGTGCGACCCATCGCCTGCTGCACTTGCGCTCGACGGATGCGGGCGAGCACGAGTTGCTCGCGGTCGCCGCCGAAGCGAGCCGTGCGTACTGCCGCGTTCGCGACATCCCACGCCTCGTCGTTGCGTCCCGCGAGACGTAACAAAACAACTTTCTCGTTGAGCGCGGTCGAGCTGCGCTGGTCGCCGATCTCGGCGAGTCGCTCGCCGAGCGCGCGCAGGTCAGCAACCTCGCGAAGTGTGGTTGGGTCGTAACCCACGACGATGTCCATTGGGCCCCCGTTAGTGCTCCGGATACAGGGTAATCGCCACGACCGCCATTCAGGTGCCGGGGCGCACTTGGAAGATCGACTTGTTCGGTGACGGTGAGGCAACGGCCGTCGCATCGGTGACGATCGGCGCGCCCGCAACCCATGACGTGAGCTCGCGACCCGTGACGACCTTCGACGGATGCGGTCCACCGGCCAGCAATCGAGGCATCCATTCCAGAGGCAACGGCACGGCCGAACCCACCAGCACGACGTTGCCGAAGCGTCGCCCCTTCAGCACTTGCGCTTCCGCCAGCGCGGCGACGTGGCCGAGACTCGCCAACACCGTCGCGGCTTGGCCGCGGGCAAACGCGAGACCTGGACCGTCGGCGATGTTGATCACGACAACGCCATCGGGCGCGAGCAGCGTAGCTACCGAGGAATAGAACTCATGACTCGTGACGTGCGCTGGGGTGCGTGCACCGCTGAAGATGTCGACGACCACGAGGTCGGCACTTCCACGCAACCCGGGCGGGAGCTTCGCCACCACGTCCCGCGCGTCGCCGTGCCGGATGCGGATCGACGCCTTGCGCGGCAATGGCAATTCTTGGCGCACGAGCGCCACGAGTTCGCTCTCAAGCTCGACGACCTGCTGGCGGGAACCGGGGCGCGTTGCCTCGATGTACCGCGGTAGCGTCAGTGCACCCGCGCCGAGGTGCACGGCGGTGATCGGTTCGCCCGGCTCGCCCACCTGGTCGATCACGTGCCCGATGCGCTGGATGTACTCGAAGAAGAGCTCGGTCGGGTCGTCGATGTTCACGTGCGATTGCGGGGTGCCGTCGACAATGAGGGTGAAACTGCCGGGCACCCACCTGTCGGGTTCGATGACCGCGCGATATCCGCTGTG
>JANOYC010000034.1:0-1865 GCA_031428675.1 Microbacteriaceae bacterium
GAGGACCTGCTCAAGCGGCTCCGCCGGGCGGAAGGTCAAGTGCGCGGGATCCAGCGCATGGTCGAGAACGACACGTATTGCATAGACGTACTGACGCAGGTGTCCGCGGTTACCAAGGCGCTGGAGACGGTCGCGCTCGCCCTCCTCGATGATCACTTGGGGCACTGTGTTGCCGAAGCCTCACGTGAGGGCGGTCCCATCGCCGACGAGAAACTTCGCGAAGCGAGTGCCGCGATCGCGCGCCTGGTGCGCTCGTGATCGGGCCTCGCGCCGAGAGTCGCGACTACTTGGTCACCGGCATGACGTGCGCGCACTGCGTGGCGAGCGTGACAGAAGAGCTTTACGAGGTTCCCGGAGTTGACGCCGTGTCGGTTTCACTCAACGCCGGCGGAGCGTCGACCGTGACCGTCTCGAGCGGCGCCCCGCTCGCGATCGACACCGTTCGTGCCGCGATCGCGGAAGCGGGCTACAGACTGGTCGACGCGCCGTCATGAGCGAGACCAGCACCGGCATCGAACTCGACATAGAGGGGATGACGTGCGCGTCGTGTGCGACTCGCATCGAGCGCAAGCTCAACAGACTGCCGGGCGTCGAGGCGAGCGTCAATTACGCGACCGAAAAGGCGTTCGTTCGGGGCCCTGACTTGCCGTCGCTGGCCGAACTTGTGGCGGTCGTGGAGGCGGCGGGTTACCGAGCGCAGCCACCGGCGCCGCCTGCTCTCGAGGAGCCGACGGATGTTCGCGGTCCCGGCGGCGACGAGGCGCGCGCCCTGCAGCAGCGACTCGTGATTTCCGCCGTGCTCGCAGTACCGGTTGCGTTGCTGTCGATGCTTCCGTTTCTGCAGTTTGAGAACTGGCAGTGGCTCGCGCTGACGCTCGCTGCTCCGGTCGCGGTGTGGGGCGCGTGGCCCTTCCACCGGGCGGCGGCGATCAACGCGCGCCGGGGAGCCGCAACAATGGACACCCTCATCAGCATGGGTGTGCTCGCCGCGTTCGGCTGGTCGCTGTACGCCCTGTTCTTCGGCGACGCCGGAGAGACCGGAATGCACGCGTCGTTCCGGTGGTTCGCGTCAATGGATGGCGCGGCCGAGCTCTATCTCGAAGTCGCCGCCGCAGTCACTGTATTCATACTCCTGGGTCGCTATCTCGAGGCGCGAGCCAAAGGGTTGTCAGGCGAGGCGCTTCGCGCCCTGCTGGAACTCGGAGCGAAAGACGCAGTGGTGCTGCGCGACGGGCGCGAGTCGCGGGTCGCGGTGAGTTCTCTCGTGCCGGGCGACCGCGTGGTTGTGCGGCCGGGGGAGAAAATCGCGAGTGACGGGATCGTCGTCGACGGAGCATCCGCGGTCGATAGGAGCATGCTGACCGGTGAGTCTGTGCCGGTGGAGGTGGGATTGGGCGATCGCGCGGTGGGTGCGACACTCAACGTCGGTGGGCGTCTGGTCGTAGAGATCACCCGCGTCGGCGCGGACACCGAGCTTGCACGCCTCGGGCGGTTGGTGACCGAGGCGCAGACCGGAAAAGCGCAAGCCCAGCGGCTCGCCGACCGGGTGTCCGCCGTGTTCGTCCCCGTCGTGATCGTGCTCGCGATCGCAACCTTCGCCGGATGGATGCTTTCGGGCGCGCCGCTTTCCGCCGCCGTCACCGCAGCGATCGCGACGCTCATCATCGCGTGTCCGTGCGCACTTGGACTCGCGACCCCCACTGCGCTGCTGGTGGGCACCGGTCGCGGAGCCCAATTGGGCATCCTCATCCGCGGTCCGCAGGTGCTGGAACAGACTCGACGGGTCGACACGATCGTGCTCGACAAGACCGGCACCGTAAGTAGCGGGCGGATGCGCGTGTCTGCGGTCGTCGCCGTCAGCTCCG
>JANOYC010000035.1:0-3016 GCA_031428675.1 Microbacteriaceae bacterium
GAGCACAACGCCGGCTACCTCGACACCAAACGTGACCGTATGGGCCATCACCTGCCCGGCACGGCATCCATCGAGGAATCGCTCCTCGCGAACTTGGAAGGACACCCATCATGAGCGGCGCGGGTTCACCGAGCATCAACACAGACGCCACCGGCTTGAGAGTGACGATCATCGCGGGTCAGTGGCACGCGACCATCACTGACGGGCTGCTCGCCGGCGCTCACCGTGCGCTCGAGGAGGCCGGTGCCGACGTCACCGAGATCCGCGTACCCGGAAGCTTCGAATTGCCCGTCGCCAGCCGTGTGGCTTTGGAGAACGGCGCGGATGCGGTGGTCGCCTTGGGCGTCATCATCCGTGGCGGCACACCGCATTTCGAGTACGTATCCGATGCCGCGACCTCGGGACTTACCCAGGTGAGCATCCTCACCGGCAAGCCGGTGGGGTTCGGTGTGCTGACGCTCGACGATGAACAACAGGGTCTCGACAGGGCGGGGCTGCCGGGCTCGAAGGAGGACAAGGGCCGAGAAGCCGCCGAAGCCGCCGTCGCCACGGCACTTGTACTGCGCCGGTTGCGTGCCGCGATGGCGGTCGGCGGCTAGGACTCGCCGCCCGTGGCGAGCATCGCCTCGGCCGTGCTGGCGTCGGTGATCAGCACGTTCACCCAACCACCGGCGGCCGCCGCGCGAATCGCCTCGTGCTTTCTGGTTCCCCCCGCGATTCCCACTCGACGCGGAATCGCTCGAAGTTGCTGCGCGCTGATTCCGACGACCCGATCTCGCAGATCGTCGTCGACCGCAACGCCGGCGGAGTCAAAGAACTGTAGGCACACGTCACCGACGGCACCTCGCGAGCGCAGTCGGGCGAGATCTCCCTCAGACAGAGCGTTTCCCGACGATTGCAATAGGGGCGAGGGTTCGACGCTGCCGATTCCCACGAGCGCCACCGTGAGCGTCGCCCAGCTTGCGACTACCTCGGCCATGTGCGGATCGGCCAGTAGCGCGTCACGCACGGAGGGGCTCGCGACGACACCGGGTGCGGGAAAATACGACGCGGATGCGCCCGTCACCCGAGCGAGACGATCTGCGAGGTGCGTGGCTTTGACTTGAGCACTCGGATTGCCGACGCCTCCGAGGATCTGCACGACCGACTGCGCAGTGCGCTTGGTGCCGGGCGACATCGATTCGACCGTCGCGAGAAGGGTGGACGACCACGATGACAATCCGACCCGGTCTTCACCGGTCAGCGTTGTCTCCAAGTATGCGGCTCCCGCGCGTCCGATCGCGGTGAGCACCGATGCCTCGTCGTTGCTATCGCTCGAGGCGACGACAACGTCGATGAGCCCGAAGCGGTCGCGCACCGATTCCTCGAGTTCAGAATGCACTCCCGGTGGCGGAACGACGATGGTGCGCACGATTCCGAGGTTCACCGCCTCTTTGAGAAACCGGGAGACTCGCGACTGCGAAATGTGAAGGCGCTCGGCGATCTCCGGCTGACGAATTCCCTCTTCGTGATACATACGAGCGATTTTGGTGACCAGGGACATCCGATCGTTGGAGAGGCGACTCACGCCGCTCGAATTCGCCACCACATCCCCACGCTATCGCACCGAAATTCACTGCTGACTAGTACGACGAGAAGAGCGCTTTCTGCGCCAGCGCGAGCGCACCGATCGCGTCGTGCTTGTCCTGTGCCGCCTGCATTGCCGCAAAGTCGAGCTTGTCGAGCCCACGATCGGCCGCCTTGAGAAAGTCGATCGCGTGATTTGCGGCCTCGACGCTGTCTTCACGGAACGGGAACTGGTCAAGCTGCCACACGCCCTCCCAGTTGTTCTTGCGCAGCGTGTAGAAGAATTCGAACAGCTCGATCGGGTGCACGGTGCCGGCGATCATGTCGTCATCCCAGCTGCGCAGGTTGTCGTTCACGTCCATTCCGAAGAGCCTGCCGTAGTCGATGGCAAGCTGCGCGGAGTCCGCGGGCGATTCACCGCCGAACAGGGCGTGACCGAAGTCGAGCAGGATGCCCACATTCGGCAACCCGATCTTCTCGATGCCGAGAATGGTTCGGGCCACCGAATCGAAGCTCATGTGCACGCGCGGCTCGCGCGGCTTGTATTCGATGACGTACTTGACGTCGGGGTTCTCGCTCGCGAGGCGCCCGACGCCGTCGAGCGATGCCTTCCACACGGCGCCGTGGTCGACCTGGAACGGGTAGTCCCAGCCATCCTGTCCTGGCCAGAGCTTCACGTAGTCGGCGCCGAACTCGCGCACAACCTGTGTGGCGTTCGTGATGAGTTCGTGCGCCAACTCCCGCACACCGGGGTCGGGATTGGTGAACGAGCCCTTGGCGAAGACGCGAGTGTAGATCTCCGGGGTGATGCCGATCGCGCGCAGTCCGTTGCAGTCGAGCGCTTCCTTGACTTGCGCGTTCGTGAAGTCGCCGCCGAAGAACGGCCAGTTGAGGTCGACGACCGAAAGGTCGCGCACCTGCCCGGCGAGGTCAATCGCATCGAGCACACTGCGCGGCTCCCCGTAGCCGTCTGTCGCGTACCGGTCGACGTAGGTGGCGAAATGCCAGATGCCAGCGCCGTAGATCTGGTTACTGCTCATGATGTGCTCCTTTGCGAGAAATGGTTGGAGATGGCGTTGCCGCCGAAAGACGCGATCGCTCCACGGCGACGAGCCAGCGTGAACGACGCGCGGCGGAAACTGATGCAGATTGCTGCGACCGGATGTTCGTGGCCGATGAGTCAAAAGAGTGGACCGTTTCGTCGGTCCACAGCCCAATTGCGGTGCCCGCGAGGTGCGCGGCTCCAACAGCGGAAACCTCGGCCAGCGTCGAGGTGACGACGTCTCGCTGGCTGAGGTCCGCCTGGAGTTGCATAAGCCACGCATTTGCCGAAGGTCCGCCGTCGGCGAGGATTGTCCCGATGCGCGATCCGATACCTGCCTCGGCTGCCCTCAACACGTCGTCGATCTGGAGGGGAATCGATTCGACAGCGGCACGTGCGAGGTGTTCC
>JANOYC010000036.1:0-25166 GCA_031428675.1 Microbacteriaceae bacterium
CGGCAGTCTCATCTCTTTCGAGCGGCGCGAGGAGTTCTCGCACGTCGCCCTCGCCAACGTCACTGCCTTTCTCGGTGCAGAGCCAGCGAACTGGGGCATCCATCTGGGCGATCTCGCAGTCGAGCTTCCGACGACGGTCGAACCGGGAACGGTCGACCGGGTCATCCTTGACATGCTCGCCCCGTGGGAGTGCATCGACGCCGTCGCCGACGCACTCACCCCGGGCGGCGTGCTCGTGTGCTACATCGCAACCGTCACCCAGTTGTCGCGCGTCGCCGAGGCGATTCGAGCGACGGGGGAGTTCACTGACCCCGACCCGACCGAGACAATGGTGCGCGGCTGGCACGTCGAAGGTCTCGCGGTGCGACCAGACCACCGGATGATCGGACACACCGGGTTCCTCCTCACCGCCCGCCGCCTCGCGCCAGATACCGTACTGCCGGAACTGAAACGGCGCGCGTCGAAGAGCGACTTCAGCGATGCCGATGTGGACGCGTGGACGCCGGGCGCTGTCGGCGACCGCACCGCCTCGGCCAAACGTCTGCGCAAAACGGCGCGCGCAGCCCAAGCGTCGGCAACGGCGGCTCAAGCCGCGGCCGGTGAAACGGTAGAGTGATCCGGTGTTCCGTGTGCGCGCAAGCGTCGCGCGCGAACTGCCAACTGCACTCGTCCAAATGAAGGTAGGCCCCGTGCGCAAGATCTCCGCGTTCGCCATCGCCATCGCGGTAGCGGCGCCGCTCGCTGGCTGCTCGTTCGACAACGACTCCGAGAATTGCACTCCGCTTTACCCGTCGGGCGACGCATCCGAACTCGTCGATGCGACGGGAGCGATCGGATCTCCCCCCACCGCCGACTTCCCGACGCCGCTGATCGCGCGGAACATCCAGTCGAGCATCGTCGTGGCCGGGGCGCCGTCGACGGCGCCGGACAACGATAAAGACGACGATAAAGACGATGACGATGACGACGCCGGCCCGATCGACGAGGGCGACATCGTCGATCTCCAGATCAGCCTCTACGTCGGCGAGACCGGCGAACTGCTGACGAAGTCGGACTACGACCCGAACAACCCGGTGCGCCGAGCCGTCGGCCAGGACGACGACGTGATCGGCGCTCTCGCCGAGTGCGCGACCGTCGGCAGCCGCGTCGCCGGCGTGCTCACCGTCGCCGACGTCTACGGCAAAGACCGCCTCGACGCGAGCCTCGGCCTCAACAACGACGACACCCTCGTGATGCTCATCGACATCGAACGATCGTTCCCCGGACGAGCCGATGGCGCACCAATGCTGCCCGAATCCGGAATGCCCAGCGTCGTGCTCTCGCCCGACGGCATCCCGGGCATCACCATTCCGAAGGAATCGGCGCCCGACGAACTGCGCATTGCCCTGCTTCAAAAGGGCGAGGGCACGACGGTGAAGAAGGATGACCAGGTCGTTCTCAACTACACCGGGATGCTGTGGGACTCGGGCGAGATTTTCGACAGCAGCTGGGACCGGGGCGTTCCGGCGACCTTCCCGGCAACAAGTATTGGCGAGTCGAGCGACGGCAACGGTGTCGTGCCAGGCTTCGCGAAAGCTTTGGTCGGCGAAAAGGTCGGATCCCAGGTGCTCGTCGTGATCCCGCCGTCGGAGGGCTACCCCGAGGGTCAAGCTCCCGCGGCGATTCCCGACGGATCGACCATGGTCTTCGTCATCGACATCCTCGGCATCCAGTAGCGGCGGTCATGGCGTCATCGAGCGGTGCACCTCGGGTGCCGGTTGAGGAGCGCCTGTTCTCGCTCGTGCTCGCGCTGCTTGCGACAGAAACCGGTCTCACCAAGGCCGAGATCCTGTCGACGGTGCAGGGGTACCGGCAGAAGTACACGATGTCGGGCGACAACTCGAACCTGGAACGCCAGTTCGAGCGCGACAAAGACGACATTCGCGAACTCGGCGTGCCACTCGAGGCGATCGCGCCGCTCGGCGAAGAGGGCAACAACCACAATCTGCGGTACCGCATTCCGCGCGGGCAATATGAGCTTCCCGACGACATCACCTTCACTCCGGAGGAAGCGACGCTCCTGAACCTCGCCGCAATGGTCTGGCGGGAGGGCTCGGTCTCCGCGGAGTCCCGCCGCGCGTTGCTCAAACTGCGTGCCCTCGGCGCCGGCGGCGGTGAGCCCGTGCTCGCCTACGCGCCACGGCTGCGGGCGCGCGACGACGCCTTCGACCCGCTGCGCACCGCGCTCGACAAGCGCGTGCTGGTCGAGTTCTCCTACCTGAAGCCTGGTGAGACCATGGCCACCGCGCGGCGCGTCGCACCTCTCGCTCTCGTGCAGCACCAAGGTCGTTGGCACCTGTATACGCACGAGCCGGCATCCGATTTTCACAAGACATTCCTGTTGCGTCGCATCGTGAGCGCCGTGAAGATCACGACAGTGCCGCACACCGCCGACGAACTCGACTACTCCGCCATCGCGCTGGGCGAACTCGACGAGCTGTGGGTCGCCAACACCGCGACCGTGCGTGTGCAACCGGGTTCGGATGCCGCAACCCGGCTGCTGAAACGACGCGGCACGAGCGCCGACGGCGACGATCTCGCGGTGCACTACACCGACCTCAACATCCTCGCCGACGAACTCGCGGGCTTCGGCCCCGAAGCCGTCGTGCTCGCGCCTGCCGAGTTGCGCACCGCCGTTCACGCTCGGCTCGAAACGGTAGTGAACGATCATGGCTGAGCGACGGAAGCCGGCCGGGGCTCAAGACAAGCTGGCATTTCTGCTCGCGCTCGTTCCGTATCTGATCGATAGAGATCGGGTGAGCGTTGCCGAAGCCGCGCGCCACTTCGGAGTGCCCGAAGCTCAGATCCGCGACGCGGTCACGCTCATCGCGGTGTCGGGTATACCGGGGGAGACGCACCAGTACCAACCCGATGACCTCTTCGACATCGCGTGGGACGCCCTCGAGGAACGCGACGAGATCGTGCTCACCCACCTGGTGGCGATCGACGACTCACCGCGATTCTCTGCGCGCGAGGCCGCCGCGCTCATCGCCGGGCTGCAGTATTTATCGTCTCTGCCGGAGAACGCCAACCGCGAAGCGATCTCGTCGCTGCAAGCGAAGTTGTCGCGCGGCTCGTCTGCGTCTCCCACCCGCGTTGCCGTCGGAGCGACGGACGTCGACGAAACCGTCACACTGATCAGCACCGCCATCACATCGGGCCGCCAGCTCGAGTTCGACTACGTGGGCGCAGACGGCGAGTCCGAGCGACGCAGTGTCGATCCGCTCCGCGTCGAATCTCTCGATGCCGACTGGTACCTCCGCGCGTTCTGCCACTTGCGCGCCGCGGTGCGCACGTTTCGGATCGACCGGATCTCGCATCCGATCGTCACGAACGAGGCAATCACGTTCACGACCGACGACGTCACGCTTCCCGACACTCTGTTCGACGGATCGTCCGCCACCATCGTCGTCACAATCGACGTGACTCCCTCGGCCGCGCCGCTACTCGCGGAATACCTGCCCGAGGCGGTGGGGTCTGCCTCGACCGGCACGCTCGTGCAGGGGATGACCCGGGTCACCATGCGCGTGCCGCACTACCACGGGCTCAAGCGTCTCATCGCCGGGATGGCGGGTACTGCGCGCGTGGTCGCTCCCGAAGACGCGAAACGCGCGGTCGCCGACTGGGCGGCCGCCGGGGCCGCGCGCTACAGCGCGGAGCGGTTAAGATGAACTGACCCCGAACGCAGCAACGATAAGGATCTCGAACAATGCTTGGAAATCTCAGCGGTTGGCACCTCCTTATCCTGCTCGCGGTCATCCTGCTGTTGTTCGGCGCACCAAAACTCCCTGGACTGGCTCGCAGCCTCGGCCAGTCGATGCGTATATTCCGCAGCGAGGTTCGCACCATGAAGAGCGAGTCGGAGTCCGACAGCGCAACCGGCACCGACGCCCCGGCCAGTTCCGCCAAGTCCCCGGATGCGCCTGCCAGCAAGCCGTCGGGAGACGCTCGCGACTCCACGACTCCCACGCCGTAACTCCGCACCGCCTCATGGCGACAACGTCGCGACGCAACCCCGAAGCACGGATGTCGCTGGCCGCACATCTCGTCGAGTTGCGCAAGCGCCTGGTGATTTCCGCGATCGCCATCGCCGTCGGGTCGATCGGCGGGTGGTTCGTTTTTCCCTTCGTGCTTGCTGCCCTGAATGCGCCCGTGCAAGACATCGTGTCGGCGACGGGCGTTGACGCATCCATCGCCTTTTTCACGGTGACCGAGGCGTTCGACCTGCGACTGCAGATCGCGGTGACGGCCGGGATCATTCTGGCGTCGCCGGTGTGGCTGTATCAGCTGTGGGCATTCCTCGTGCCGGGGCTCGTGCGGCGCGAGAAGCAGTACGCGCTCGGGTTCATCGCCACCGCCGTGCCACTGTTTTTTGCAGGGTGTGCGGCGGGGTACCTCGTGTTGCCGCACATCGTGGAGCTCATGCTCGGGTTCGTGGCCGAGGGGTCGTCGATCCCGCTCGGGGCGAAGGGGTATTACGACTTCATGCTGAAGTTGCTGTTGGCGACCGGAATCGCGTTCGTGCTCCCCGTGTTTCTGGTGCTGCTGAATTTCGTGGGTGTGCTCAGTGCGGCCGCGATTCTGAAGGGCTGGCGGGTCGCGATCTTGCTGATTTGCGTGTTCACCGCGATCGCGACGCCCGCGGCGGATGTCATTTCGATGTTCCTCCTCGCCATTCCGATGGTGTTCCTGTACTTCGCTGCGGCGGGCATCGCGTGGCTGCACGATCGCCGCGCCGCCCGCCGCCTCGCCTCCGTCGAGTGAGCACTTTCTGCTCTTATTCCGGCGGTTTGAGAGCAGAAACTGCTCACTCGACGGAGGAGGGGCGGGGGCTGTGGAGAGTGTCGGTGCACGACGCCCGCTGACGCGACCATGGACGCATGCGTCGACCCACCGCCCTGCCCCCCGAACTCACCCGCGAGTCCTTCGCGATCATCCATGGCGCCGCCATCGGAGTGAAGCCCGGCCGCCTACGCACCAGTGACTTGCGGCGGCCGTACCGCGGCGTCCGCTCGACTGACGCCGAGTTGCCCGAGATGGCACCGGATGACCCGGGCTGGGTAGCCGCAGCAATCGAACGCAACCGACAGCGAATTCTCGATTACGCGCCTCGGCTCGAGCCTGGACAGTTCTTCAGCCACACCAGCGCTGCGATCCTCTGGGGACTGCCGCTTCCGCTGCCGCTCGTCCTTGAGAAACGGGTGCACGTCTCGACGTATCTTCCGGCGCAATCGCCTCGTGCGGTCGGTGTAATCGGTCACCGCCTCGGCAAAGAGGCACCGCTTGCCATGCAGGGCGCAGTCGAATTGACCGATCCGATCGGCACGCTGTGCCTACTCGCTGTGCGGCTCCCGGTCGCCGACATCGTTGCGATCGGCGATCACCTCCTTTTCGTGCACGATCCCGCGCTTGACCTCGACGAACTGGTCGAGCGCACCCGTCAGTGGCGTCGTCGTCCGGGCGCGGCGACGCTACGACTCGCGATGCCCCGGGTGCGCGAGGGGGTGCGGTCCCCTCGAGAAACGCTGTTGCGGCTCGCGTTGGTCGACGCCGGGTTTCCGGAGCCGCTCGTGAACGTGCATATCTATGACTCTCGCGGGCGGTTCGTGGGGGAGGGCGACCTCGTCTATGAGCAGGAGAAGATCGTGTTTGAGTATGAGGGGGATCATCACCGCACTGATCGGGATCAATTTCAGAAGGACATCCAACGGCGTGAACGCTTCGAGAACGCGGGGTACCGCGTATTCCGTGTGGTCGCCAATGACTTGGGCGCTGGCCGCGCCGACTTCCTCAACCGCGTGCACGCCCTCTTCCGCGCCCGCTCCCGCACCTCCACCTCCGGCGCACCTCCGGCGAGTGAGCAGTTTCTGCGCGAATAGCCCGGGAATACGAGCAGAAAGTGCTCACTCGACGGGAGGAAGTAGGCTCGGGGTGATGGATGAGCCCTCTCCCGCGGAACGCTTCGCGGCGTCGAAAGCCCGCCGCGCGCATCCGGTCGTCGCGTCTTTCCGCGCCACCCTCCGATTCGACCTCGATCCGTTCCAACGTGCCGCCTGCGAGGCACTTGAAGCGGGCAGCAGCGTGCTCGTCGCCGCCCCGACCGGCGCAGGCAAGACGATCGTCGCCGAGTTCGCGGTGTTCCAGGCGATGCAGTCGCGCGCCGACAAGGTCTTCTACACCGCGCCGATGAAGGCGCTCAGCAACCAGAAGTTCCACGAGTTCGTGAATCAGTACGGTGCGGATGCCGTCGGCCTGCTCACCGGGGACACCAACATCAATTCCGGGGCCCGCATCGTCGTCATGACGACCGAGGTGCTCCGCAACATGCTGTATGCCGACTCCGACCTCCTGAAAAACCTCGCCTACGTCGTGATGGACGAGGTGCACTACCTCGCCGACCGTTTCCGAGGCGCGGTGTGGGAGGAGGTCATTATTCACCTCCCGCGAGACGTCAAGCTCGTGTCCCTGAGCGCCACGGTCTCCAACGCGGAGGAGTTCGGCGACTGGTTGCAAGCTGTCCGCGGCGACACGGAAGTTATCGTCTCCGAGGAACGCCCGGTGCCGCTCGACCAGCATGTGCTCGTGCGCGGCAAGCTGCTCGACCTCTTTGATTCGACCGGCCTGGCGGCAACGAACCGCGTGAACCCCGAACTCGTCCGACTAGCCGGCTCCGGCGCAAGCGCAGGCGCCGGCGCAGGCGCACAGCACCATACCGGTCGCAAGGGCAGCTCTCGAGGTCGTCGCTACGATCGCGGATTCCAGGACAACGCGCGCATCGACCGCCCCGAGGTGATCGAACTTCTCGGGAGCAAGAACCTGTTGCCGGCGATCTTTTTCATCTTCAGCCGCGTCGGCTGCGACTCCGCCGTGCGGCAAGTGCTCCGCGCCGGCATTAACCTGAACGACGCCACTGAGCGCAAAGAAATACGCGAGATTGTGGATGCCCGCTGCCGCACTCTGCTCGACGAGGACCTGGCGGTGCTCGGCTATTGGGAATGGCTCGAGGGTCTCGAACGCGGCGTCGCTGCGCACCACGCAGGCATGCTCCCGGCGTTCAAGGAAGTCGTTGAGGAACTGTTCCAGCGCAAGCTGGTGAAGGGGGTGTTCGCAACCGAGACGCTCGCTCTAGGCATCAATATGCCAGCCCGAACGGTGGTGCTGGAGAAGCTGGAAAAGTTCAACGGCGAAGCCCGCGTGCCAATAACCCCTGGGGAATATACCCAACTGACCGGACGCGCGGGGCGACGGGGAATCGACGTCGAGGGGCACTCGGTCATCCAGTGGGCGGGCGGGCTCGACCCGCAGAACGTGGCGTCGCTCGCATCCCGTCGCACCTACCCGCTCAATTCGAGCTTCGCCCCGACCTACAACATGGCGGTCAACCTCATCGAACAGTTCGGGCGCGAACGCACCCGCGACATTCTCGAATCGTCGTTCGCCCAGTTTCAGGCCGACCGCGCGGTCGTCGACTTGGCCCGAAAGGTGCGTCAGCAAGAGGAATCCCTGGCCGGTTATGCCGAAGCGATGACCTGCCATCTTGGCGACTACACCGAGTATTCGGGCATCCGCAGGGAGATCACCGACCTCGAGCGAAAGGGCGCTGCCCGCGCCGACACCCAGAGTCGCGCCGAGCGGGATCGTCGTCAACGCCGGCTCACTGATTTGCGCACTCGAATGAAGCAACACGCGTGTCACTCCTGCGCAGAACGCGAGCAGCACGCGCGCTGGGCTGAACGTTGGTGGCGCATGAAGAGGCAGACGGATGAGCTGACCCGCCAGATCAGATCCCGCACGGGCGCGGTCGCCCGGGTTTTCGATCACGTCACCGATGTGCTCATCACCCTCGAGTACCTCGTCGAGCTTCCCGAGAAGCCCGGACAACTGACGCTCAGCCCCACTGGTCGCTCCCTGCGGCGTATCTATGGTGAACGAGACCTGCTCGTTGCCGAGAGCCTCCGGCGCGGTCTGTGGAATTCCCTCGACGCGCCGGCCCTCGCGGCAATGGCGAGCGCCCTCGTGTTCGAGCCGCGCCGCGACGAGGGGCAGACCGACGAGCGCAACCTGCCGCGCGGACCGTTTCTGCAGGCGTTCGATGCCACCACCACGCTGTGGGCGCAGCTCGACGACCTCGAGCGCGACAACAAACTCGCCGGCAGTCAACCTCTCGCGACCGGTCTCACCCTGGCGATGTACAAATGGGCGAAGGGCGCAAGCCTCAACGCCGTGTTGAAGGATGCCGACCTCGCGGCCGGCGACTTCGTGCGTTGGACGAAGCAGACCATCGACCTGCTCGACCAACTATCGGTGGTCGCCGACGCTCCGGTCGGGTCCACCGCCCGCCGGGCGCTCGACGCCATCCGGCGCGGGGTCGTTGCCTACAGTTCCGTTGCGTAGGATCAACGGGTGAATTCACCAACCGACCGGTCATTGCGACCGCCGGGTGAGGCACGCAAACCGCTGTGGATTGCGATCATTCTTGCCGCGGCATCCGGACCGGTGTTGGATGCCGCGTTCCCCGGCCTCGGCTGGTGGCCATTCATCTTTCCCGGCATCGCCCTCGCGCTGCTGTCACTCGTCGGGCGCACGGTCGCGCAGGGGTTTCTCCTCGGCTTCATTTCAGGACTGGCGTTCTACTTCACGCACATCGCCTGGGCATCCCTCTTTCTCGGCCTCCTTCCCATGCTCGCGCTGTCGGTGTTGGAGTCGCTGTTCTGGGGTGTTGGAGGGTCGCTCATCGCGCTCGCCTACCGCGTTATTCCGGTGGTCTGGCCAACGCGCGTCGCTCGGCTCGGACTCGTTCCGATCGTGATCGCATCGGTGTGGGTTATGCGCGAAGCAACGATGAGCGTGTGGCCGTACGGTGGCTTCGCGTGGGGCCGCGTAGCGCTGTCCCAGTCGGAGAGCCCCGTCGGAGCCCTGTTTTCGTGGCTCGGAGTCTCAGGAGTGTCCTTCGTCATGGTCGCCGTCGTCGCGGTGGCGATCGAAGCTGTTCGAGCCTCGGATGTTCCCCGGTTCGCTCGCGCCATCGTGCCGGTGGCCGCGGCGACGCTTGCTTTGCTCGTACCCGCGTTTCCCGTCATCGCGTCGGGTGAGCTCACGGTTGCGGCGGTGCAGGGCAACGGTGCGGCCGGCTATTTCGATGAACGGGAGCGCGGCGATCTGTTGCAAGCGCAACTCGACGCGACTCGTCCTGTCTACGGAGACGATGTCGACGTGGTCATTTGGCCAGAGGGCGCGAGCGACCTCGACCCGCTGCGCGACGACTACGCCGCGACAGTCTTCGATTCGGTGAGCGAACGCGCGGGAGCTCCGTTGGTCGGCGGGGCGATCACACAGCGCGGTGAGCGATTGTTCAATACCTCTCTGCTCTGGCGGGAGGGAGTGGGGGCCGTCGATCTTTACGACAAACAGCATCCCGTGCCGTTCGGGGAATACGTGCCGGATCGCGAATTCTGGGAGCCGTTCGCGCCCGATCTGATCGGTCTCATTCAGCGCGAATACACGCCGGGAACGACCGATCTCGTCTTCGATCTCGGACCGGCCATCGCGGGAATCAACATCTGCTTCGACATCGCCGATGACCGCATCCTCGTCGACTCGGTGAAGCAAGGCGCCCAGCTCATCATCGCGCAGACGAACAACGCCGACTTCGGCAGAACGGATGAGAGCGCACAACAGCTTGCGATCGCTCGCGTGCGCGCGCTCGAACTCGGTCGGTCGGTCGTCAACATCTCCACCGTCGGAACCAGCGCGATCGTCTCGCCGCGCGGCGAGACCGTGGCTCAATTGCCCACGTTCACTCCCGGGGCCATGATCGAGGTGGTCGAGACGAGCGACACGGTTACGCCGGCGGTGATTGTCGGCGGGCCCCTCGCGACGGCGTTGTCGGTGTTCGGGATCACGACGATCGCCCTCGCGGCGCTGCTGGTTGATCGCCAGCGCACCTCGCCAGCCCGCGCGGTGCGCCGTGGCTGACACCCTCGTCATTATCCCGACGTACAACGAGATCGACAGTCTGGAGGCGATCGTTGGCCGCGTGCGCCAGTCGCTCCCACACGCCGACGTTCTCGTCGTTGATGACAACTCTCCGGACGGCACTGCGGCCCTCGCTGGGCGCCTCGCGGCGGCGGACCCCGGTATCCGCGTGCTCCACCGCCCCACCAAGCGTGGCCTCGGTGCTGCCTATCTCGCGGGGTTCGCCGACGCGCTCGGCAACGGCTACGACTACGTGGTGGAGATCGACGCCGACGGCTCCCACGATCCCGCAGATCTGCCCGCCATGCTCAACCTCGCCGCCGCGGGCGCCGACCTCGTCATAGGTTCACGCTGGGTCGGCGGGGGAGCGGTGCGCAATTGGCCGTGGATTCGCCGCGCAGTGTCCCGCTGCGGCAACTGGTACGCCAAACGCGCTCTACGGTCAGCGGTCGACGATCTCACCGCCGGGTTCCGGGTGTTCCGCACCGGCGCGCTACGCCTCATCGACTTGAGCAATGTGTCAAGCCAGGGCTATTGCTTCCAGGTGGAAATCGCTTGGCGACTGGAGCGGGCAGGCGGGGTGATTGTCGAGCATCCAATCACGTTCGTCGAACGGGCGAGCGGTCGATCGAAGATGCATTTCGGCATCGTCGTCGAGGCGCTCGCCCGTGTGACGTGGTGGGGAATCAGCCGTCGCTAATCGCCGACGGTTCGGTTACGCGCCAATCTTGTGCTGCCCGCGACGCGCGCGCAGGTAGGTGAGGCGCTCTTCGAGGAGCTCTTCAAGCTCTTCGCGCGAGCGCCGCTCGAGAAGCATGTCCCAGTGCGTGCGTGCGACCTTCGCTTCGGGTGCATCGGACTCGACGGGTGCGCCGTCGCTGTCGAGCAGCACGCCCTCCTGGCCGGATTTCGGCGATTCCCACAGTTGAGGAACCTCGGCGTCGGCGGCGAACGTCACTTCAAACGTCGTTCCGTCTGCCGTTCGATACACACTCTTCTTACGCGGAGAAAATTCGACGCCCACTTCGCTCTGTAAGCTCTGCGTTCCCAGTCTCATTCCCCGCAAACTACGGTCCGCCATTGTGTGGCCTCCTTCAACTCGCGATGACTACCAAGTTATAAACCCGCTGGCTGAGTGAATCCTTCCCGCTAGGGCGGTTCCCAGTCCTTTCCCAGTCCGGCGGCTACCCGAAGCGCGCCGTCACCACGCGGAGGGCCAGGTCGACCCGATCGGTCACGATCCCGTCGACGCCCACGTCGAACAGCCGCGACATCGTGACCGGATCGTTCACCGTCCACACGTGCACTTCGATTCCCAGTGCATGCACGGTGTCGAGCATGAGCGGCGACAGCGTGCTCAGGCCGAGCGCTCTCGTGGGAATCTGCACGGCATCCAGCCCGCGCAGCGCCCATGCAATGCCAGCGGGCCAGCCGAGTCGAGCGGCAACGAGAGCGGTAGCGAAACGACGAGCGGATGCCGATGTCGCGACCCCGGGAAGCTCGCGCACCGCCCGGCGACGGCGTCGCTCGCTGAACGACGTGACGAGCACACGATCGGTAGCTCCAGTCGCGAGAATCGCAGCCACGGTGGGGGCAACGGCGTCTTCTGACTTGATGTCGACGTTGAACCGAGTGCCGGGAAACGCTCGCAATGCCGCCTCAAGGGTTGGCACCGCTTGTTCGTAACCGAGATCGAGGCTCGCGAGTTCATCGCTCGTGAGGTTCCGGATGCGGCGCTCGGTGGGGGCATCCGTCGTTCGTGCCGAACCGCTCGGCATTGGCACGTCCTCCGCGAGTTCCGCGTCGTGGTGAATCATCGCGACACCGTCGCTGCTCGCGCGCACGTCGGTCTCCACATACGTCGACCCCGCAGCGATCGCTCGCGCGAACGCGAGCAGGCTGTTCTCTGGCGCGTCAAGGGTGAGACCGCGATGCGCGAGCACGCGCGGTCGCGCGGGAGAAAAGTAGGGCTTCATGCCCTCGCTAGCGCGACTCGCCTCGCTCGGTGGCGTCGGCCGCACCACCAGCGCCGGGCAGGAAGCCCTTGCCGATGGCTTTGAGCGCGTCGCTGAACTCGCTCGGCACGATCCACAATTTGTTCGATTCGCCCTGCGCGATCTTCGGCAGCGTCTGGAGGTATTGGTAGGCGAGCAGCTTGGGGTCGGGGTCGCCCTCATGAATCGCGCGAAATACAGTCGTGATCGCCTCGGCCTCGCCGTTTGCGCGGAGCACCGCCGCTTGCGCGGCGCCTTCTGCCTCAAGAATGCTGGCTTGTCGTTTTCCCTCAGCCTGCAGAATGGCCGCCTGCTTCGTTCCCTCCGCGGTGAGGATTTGCGCGCGGCGATCACGCTCGGCACGCATCTGCTTCTCCATCGAATCCTGGATGGACAGCGGCGGATCGATCGCCTTGAGTTCGACCCGCCCGACGCGGATGCCCCACTTGCCGGTTGCCTCGTCGAGCACGATCCGCAGTTGGCTGTTGATGTTGTCGCGGCTCGTGAGTGCCTCTTCGAGATTCAGCCCACCGACCACGTTGCGCAACGTCGTGGTTGTTAGTTGCTCGACCGCCCCGAGGTAGTTCGCGATCTCGTAGGTGGCTGCACGCGCATCCGTCACTTGGAAATACACGACCGTGTCGATGGAAACGACGAGGTTGTCTTCGGTGATCACCGGTTGCGGAGGGAACGACACGACTTGCTCGCGCATGTCGATGAGAGGCCGCATCCGGTCGATGAACGGCACGAGGATGTTGAGACCGGGCATGAGCGTCTTGTGATACTTGCCGAGCCGTTCCACGACGCCCGCGGTCGCCTGCGGCACGATTCGGATGGCCCTCGCGAGAACCACGAGCACGAAAACTCCAACGACGACAAGCAAGGCGATCACAAACAATTGCCCCACGAACTCGGTGATACTGATCATGACGCGGTCCTTTCCTGTGGCGCAGTTCGTTCCTCTGGCGCCACGACAGCCGTGGAACCTTCGATGGCGATCACTGTCACTCGTTCACCGGCGTCGACCGTGCGGTGGCTCACGGAATCGGCGAGCCTCGCGGTCCACGTTTCGCCGTTGGCGAGTTTGACGAGACCTGGCGAGTCGGTGAGGGGCGCAACCACACGCCCGGCGATGCCAAGCAGGGCCGCGACATTGCTCGGGGTGGGATCGGCCCCGTGTTTCATCACCCGGAGAAGCAGTGGTCGGATGATCAGGATCAGCAAGACCGACAGTACGGCGGCGATGATGATCTGCAACCACCAGGCCCAGCCCAAGAGGTTGGCGGCGAGTCCGCCAAGGCTACCCACGGCGATCATGAGGAAAGTGAACTCAAGGCTCAGCAATTCGATGATCACAAAGATGAAGATGAAGACGAGCCAGACGATCCACAGGTATTCAGTCAGATCGACCATCGATGCGTCGCCTCTCATGCGGCTCTCCGTCGAAACTAGCACCTCGCTCAATCCCGCGGCGGTGGGACTTGGTAGTGTCGGGTGCTGTGAACAACCCTCTGACTCCCGGCACACTGTCCGGCAAGCGCGCACTCGTCACCGGATCGTCTCGCGGCATCGGCGCCGACACGGTCAAATACTTCGCGGATGCTGGCGCATCCGTGGTCATCAACTACCGCAACAAAGAGGCGCGGGCGCTGAAGCTCGTGACTCAGATCACGGATGCCGGCGGCACGGCGATCGCGGTGGGCGCCGACCTGACTGACCCCGCTTCGGTGACCGAAATGTTCGATCGCATCGGCACCGAGTATGGCGGTCTCGACATCCTCGTGATGAATGCCTCGGGCGGCATGGAGAGCGGCATGGCTGAGGACTACGCCATGAAGCTGAATCGGGATTCGCAAGTGAACCTGCTGACGTCGGCACTGCCGCTCTTGGCGTATGGCGCTCGAGTCGTTTTCGTCACAAGCCACCAGGCGCACTTCATCCGCACGGTGGAGACGATGCCGGAATACGTACCGGTGGCGCTCAGCAAGCGGGCGGGAGAGGACGCCCTGCGGGAGATGATCCCCGAGCTTGCCGAGAAGGGCATTGAGTTCGTTGTCGTCTCGGGCGACATGATCGAGGGCACGATCACAGCGACTCTGCTTGAGCGCGCGAATCCCGGCGCGATCGGCGCCCGCAAGGAAGCCGCCGGCAAGCTCTACAACGTGGGGGAGTTCGCCGCCGAGGTTGCTCTCGCGGCGGTCGAGCCTGTGCCTGCCAACAACACTCGCTACGTCGGCGACGTCAGCGATTTCGTCGGCGCCTGACGGGAATCGGCGGCTCTTCTTACATTCGCGCTTCTTCATACTGGATTACCGGCATACTGGACCACAGACCAACATGACAAATCGTCACAGACTTAGTTCGCGCATCCTGCTCGTTGATGAGCAGGGGAGCGTTTTGCTGTTTCTGACGACCGCGCCCGACACGAGCGGATTCTCGCGCTGGATCACTCCGGGCGGAGGAGTTGACCCGGGGGAGTCACACGAAGAGGCGGGCATCCGCGAACTGTTCGAAGAGACCGGACTCGTCGTCGATGCGCTCGGCGAACCGGTGTGGACCCATGACTTCACGGTGGCGTGGGACGCCGCTGATCACGACACCGGGCACGCCGAGTTCTATGCGCTGACGACGACCCGATTCACGCCGGCGACCGACAACTGGACCGACGACGAGCACGTCGATGTTGTGGATCACCGCTGGTGGAGCATCGCCGAACTCGAGTCGACGGCCGAACCGTTTGAGCCAGCAAATCTGATCGATTTGTTGAGCAGGGGAGAAACACTGTTGCATGAGGGAGAACCGTCGTGAGTTTCCACGAGCTGCCCCAATTCACACTCGACGAACTCGAGGCAACAAAGGATGACCTGACCTTCGACCACTTCGACCAGACCGATGCATTCGGTCTCGGGACGGCAGCAGCGGCGATCATCGTCGATCGCAGAGCGCCTCTCGCAGTTGCCGTGCGGATCGGCGACCACACCGTGTTCAAGGCGGCGCTCGGCGGGGTGTCGCCAGACACTGACAGCTGGCTCCGGCGCAAGGCGGCCACGGCTGAGAAGTTCGGCGTGAGCTCGCTGCTCGTGCGACGGCGGGTCGAGGCCGGCGTGCTCGATGACTCGGAGCTCGACGAGGCGACGTACGCACGCCACGGTGGGTCGTATCCGATCGTCGTCGAGGGCCGCGTCCTCGGCTCGATCACGATCTCGGGCCTGGAAGACGTCGTCGACCACGACGTCGCCGTGCGCGCCATCCGCACACACTTGCTCGCCATCCGCTGACCCGCCGTCCCGCGCCTGCCTGCGCCCTGTGCTCGCCACCCGCTGACCCACCGTCCCGCGCCCTGCCTGCGCCCTGCAGCCCTGCAGCCCTGCAGCCCCGCAGCCCGTGCGCCCGCCGCCCCGACCGTGCGCGAAATTCAGGCAGCAAATCTCGAGCCCCGGCGTGTCGAGCTTCTGGTGCGGGGTGTCGTGTTTTCGTGCCTGAATTTCGGACGAGATTGCGGGTTTGGGAACATATAGCGACGACTCTGGATGCGCCGATAATGCACATTATGTCAGTTCGCCGCCCGCCAGTTCGCCGCCCGCCAGTTCGCCGCCCGACAGTTCGGCGACGGCAGTTCACCGACCGCCGACCCGGGCTCCGCTACTCGCCGAACCTATGCACCACACAGTTGCAGTATCCGTCCGAGAGCGTTATCGTACAACCAAATGGTTGTATTAGAGATTTCCGACGACGACGTGAGCCGCATCTTCCGCGCCTTAGCGGATGCGACGCGACGCGATATCGTGCGACGCACGCTCGTCGCCGACGTCTCCGTCTCGCAGCTAGCGAGCTCCTACGAAATGTCTTTCGCCGCCATCCAGAAGCACGTATCCGTTTTGGAAGAGGCGAGGCTCGTGACCAAAAAGGCACGCGGCCGCGAGCGCATGGTGCGCGGAAACGTCGATCGCATCCGGCAAGCGCAGATCCTGCTCGACCGCTTCGAAGAGCTGTGGCGTGCGCGCATCGACCGCCTCGACATCCTCCTCGCCAATGACAATCCACCGCGATCCGACAGCTAGTCCCCCACATCCGAAACCAACCGGAAGGCACGTCATGCCCGTCACCACCGTCGAGAAAGATCTCGACCAGCTCACCATCACGATTGTCGCCGACTTCACTGTGCCCCTCCGCCGCCTCTGGGATGCTTACATCGACCCACGCCAGATCGAGCAGTTCTGGGGTCCGCCCACCTATCCGGCCAGGTTCCTCCGTCACGACGCCGCCGCTGGCGGACGCAGCGTCTATTCGATGACCGGACCCGAGGGAGACACTCACTTCGGGTGCTGGGACTGGACATCTGCCGACGCGCCCCACGCTTTCGCGGTGATCGACAGGTTTGCGGACGCGACGGGCGCGCCCAACGACGACCTTCCCGCCACACGAGTGGATTTCGCGTTCGAGGAAACGAGCAGCGGCAGTCGCCTCACGACGACGTCATACTTCGATTCACTCGAGCAGATGCAGCAACTCCTTGAGATGGGGATGCTCGAGGGCACTCGGGAAGCCATGTCCCAGATCGACAACGTGTTGGCTGATCTGGCGTCCTTCGCCAGCACACGCGCGGCAGATGCACAGGTGCTCAGCGACACCCAGGTGCGGGTTGCCCGCGTGATCCGCGGCAGCGTCGAACAGGTGTGGCGTGCGCACACCGAGGCCGAGCTCATGAAGCAGTGGTTACTCGGACCAGACGGCTGGTCGATGCCCGTCTGCGAAGTCGCAGCCACCGTCGGCGACACCTATCGCTACGAGTGGCAGCAAGACCGCGGCGAGAACCGATTCGGCTTCACCGGCGAGTTGCTCGAGTCCGAGGAGCCTTACCGCGCGGTGACGTCAGAGGCGATGATCGGAATGGATTTCCCGGCGGTGCGCAACGAGCTGACCCTCACCCCCGTCGAAGGCGGAACACTGGTCAGCATCGTCATCAGCTACGCGAACGCTGAGCAACGCGACGCAATCCTCGCGACGGGCATGACCGGCGGCATGGAGACGAGCTACCAACGCCTCGAGGGACTGTTGCGGCCGGCAGCCGCGTAACATCGCGCTACGCAGGCCGTTGAGGAGCGCTACCCAGACCGCTGAGGAGCGCTTGACCCATGACAAACTCTGAGCGAACGGCTCTTCACGAACGACCGGATGAGACGTAGCGTGGTCACACGGAGCCGTCCGCTCGGGTGGTCAGAATCGTGGAGGCTGCATGACTACGCAACTGTTCGTCAATCTGCACGTCAAGGATCTCGACGCATCTGTCGCGTTCTTCACGAAGCTAGGTTTCTCGTTCAATCCCCTGTTCACCGATGAGAACGCCACCTGCATGATCATCAATGACGACGCCTACGTCATGCTTCTCGTCGAGAACTTCTTCTCGGGATTCACCGGGACTCCGATTCCCGATCCGCGCGCCGCGAGCGAAGTGACGATGAGCATCACTCGACCGACTCGCGACGATGTCGACACATTCTCCGCCGTTGCCGTAGAGGGCGGCGCTATTCCGCTGTCTGATGAGCCGATCGACATGGGCTTCATGTACCAGCGAAACTTCCGCGATCTCGACGGCCACATTTGGGAGATCTTCTGGATGGACCCCGCCGCTGCCGAGAACGGGCCGCCGACCTAATCTTAGTTGCGACCTAATCTCACTTGAGGGTCGTCATCCCGAACTCGTTGATCGGCGCTTGGTCGTCGTCGCGATACGGGTATACGGGCGGGGCGGGACAGTGCAAAATCGCGTTCGTCGTCGAATGATCGATGGTGTGCTCCCCCATCGAGTGTCTGCACACCGGGCAGGTTCCGACGCCCGCGTTAGGCAAGTCATCGTATGGTCCGAGGGGTGGTGGTCCGATGTACTTCACCAGTCGCCGGTTCAATCCATCTATCGCGCCCGCGAATCCCCTTCGGGTCGAACGCTTCGCCCGTGTATTCATGCCAACTACCCTACTCTCAATTTGACAGGTCAGCCAAGATGCTGTAATAGCCGTCGCGCGCCGCAGCGTGTTTGCTGACGCGGTAGCCTCGATCGAAATCCAATGAGGGAGCCACCGTGTCGAAGTTTGTCGTCGCCATCGACCAGGGCACCACGAGCACGCGCGCGATCGTCTTCGATCACTCGGGCACCGAGGCAGCTCGGGGCCAGCTCGAACACAAGCAGATATTTCCCCGCTCCGGATGGGTCGAGCACGATGCCGCAGAGATCTGGGCGAATACTGCGGCGGTCATCGATCGCGCGCTGGAGGACGCGGGCGCAACGGCAAACGACATCGCCGCGGTGGGAATCACGAATCAGCGCGAGACAACGGTGGTGTGGAACAAGAACACCGGCGTTCCTGTCCACAACGCAATCGTCTGGCAGGACACCCGCACTCAGACGCTCATCGACGAGATCGCGGGTGGCGATCGTGATCGATTTCGTCAGAAAAGCGGGCTTCCGCTTGCCACCTACTTTTCGGCATCCAAAATTCGATGGATTCTGGACAACGTCGATGGAGCACGCACCGGAGCCGAGTCGGGCGACTTGCTATTCGGCACGACGGATTGCTGGGTGCTGTGGAATCTGACGGGCGGCCCGGATGGCGGTGTGCACCGCACCGACGTGACGAATGCATCGCGAACGCTCCTGATGAATCTGGAGACACTGGATTGGGACGACGAAATGCTCGAGGCATTCGACGTTCCCCGTGCCATGCTGCCGGTGATCACGACTTCCTCGGAGGAGCTCGGTGAGGTCCGCTCCCCCGCTTCTCTCGCAGGCGCTCGCGTTGCCGGAATACTCGGTGATCAGCACGCCGCAACCTTCGGGCAGGCTGCGTTCGACGCGGGCCAGAGCAAGAACACCTACGGGACCGGCAACTTTCTGATTGTGAACACGGGCGGTGAGATCGTGCAGTCGCGGCATGGGCTGATCACCACGGTCGCGTATCAGCTCAAAGGGACTCCCCCGGTCTACGCGCTCGAGGGCTCGATCGCTGTCACCGGTTCTCTCGTGCAGTGGCTGCGCGACAATCTCGGAATCATCGAATCCGCTCGCGACGTTGAGAAACTCGCTGCGTCTGTGCCCGACACCGGCGGTGCCTATATCGTGCCCGCTTTTTCGGGACTGTTCGCGCCCTACTGGCGAGCGGATGCGCGTGGCGCGATCGTCGGGCTCACCCGGTTCGTGACAAAGGCTCATCTCGCGCGCGCCGCCCTTGAGGCAACGGCGTTTCAGACTCGAGAAGTCGTGGACGCGGCTCAAGCCGACACCGGCAGGGACCTGACCGAGCTGCGTGTCGATGGCGGGATGATCGCGAACTCACTGCTGATGCAGATCCAGGCTGATGTTTTGGGGATTCCCGTCGTCCGCCCCGCCGTCGCGGAGACAACCGCGCTCGGTGCAGCCTACGCAGCAGGGCTCGCGGTCGGGTTCTGGTCATCGCTGGATGATCTTCGCGCGCACTGGCGCGAAGACCGTCGATGGACGCCGACGACGACTCCGGAGCAGCGGTCGGCGAAGCTCGCCGAGTGGAAGAAGGCTGTCACCCGAACCTTCGACTGGACCACCCCCGCCCCCGCCCCCGCCCCCGCGGAGTAAGCACGACCGCATCATCCGCCGAGTGAGCAGTTTCTGCTCTTAAAACCCCGGAATAGCGACCGAAACTGCTCACTCGACGAGAGGGGCGACGGGAGGGGCGGCGCGTGTGGCGGTGGCCCATTCGTCGAGCTTTGCCGCGGCAGCGCCTGAGTCCACGGTCGCCGCCGCGATGTCGAGCTTCGCCGCGATCCGCTCCAATAGCGGGATGCGCACGAGCGACGGCTCTTTCGCGAGATCGAACGCCACCAGCCCGGCGGCCGCGTTGAGCAACACGATGTCTCGCACCGCACCCCGCTCCCCGGCGAGCACGCGCCGCGCCACCTCGGCGTTGTGCTCCGGCGAGCCGCCGAGCAGATCCGCAATATCGGCTCGAGGGATGTCCACCTCGAGCGGGTCGAAATCATGCTCGGTCACGAATCCCCGCGACACTTCCCAGATGTGACTATGTCCCGTTGTCGTGAGCTTGTCGATGCCATCGTCGCCGCGATACACGAGCGCCGTCGCGCCCCGGGTTTGGAAAACGCCAACCATCAACGGCACCCGATCAAGACTCGACACGCCGACCGAAGACGCCTGCGGCCGCGCCGGGTTGCACAGCGGCCCCAAGATGTTGAACAGGGTGGAGATGCCGAGTTCTTTGCGCGTCGGGCCCGCGTGTCTGAACCCTGGGTGGAACGCGGCCGCGAACGCAAAAGTGATGCCCGTTTGCCTGAATACCTCAGCCACGCGCTCGGTGCTGATCGTCAGGTCAATACCCAAAGCCGACAGAACATCGGATGCACCCGACGCAGAACTGGCACCCCGATTGCCGTGCTTCACGACGGGCACACCCGCGGCTGCGGCGATGATCGATGCGATCGACGAGATGTTGAGCACCGCACCGTAGGGGTCTCCCCCGGTGCCGACGATATCGAGAGCCAGCGGATCGATGTCGAGCGGCAGCGCATTCGCGAGCACCGCATCCCGGAATCCGACGATTTCGTCGACGGTTTCGCCTTTCATCCGCAAGGCCACAAGCAGCCCAGCGAGTTGGGCGCTCGAGGCCACCCCCGCCATCACCTGCTCCATGGCCCAACTCGACTCGGAAATCGAAAGGTCGCGGCCGGTGACGAGCGAGCCAAGGAGCTTGGGCCAGGTCAAATCGGTGGACACGTGTTCGATCCTAATGAGACGTCGACGACTGGCACTCGGAATGCGAAAATCCCGGCCCGCTTATCGGTCATAATGGAACAGTGACGAGCACTTCACTAGCGAGACCCGTCGGGGCGCCATACATCAATCGTCCGAGCAGCGTTGCAGTCGGCACGATCGTCTGGCTCGGAAGCGAAGTCATGTTCTTCGCCGGCCTGTTTGCCATCTACTTCACCCTGAGGTCCGTCTCGGGCGACCTGTGGGCAGCGCAGACCGACAAGCTGAATCTCACGTTCTCGGGCATCAACACCGCCATCCTCGTCGCCTCGTCGTTCACCTGTCAGTTCGGCGTATTCGCTGCCGAGCGGTTGCAGCCGCGCCGCAAGAGCTGGAAGATCACCGAATGGGGCATGGTCGAGTGGTTCTTCGTGACCTACGTGATGGGCGCGATCTTCGTCATTGGTCAGGTCTACGAATACGCACTCCTGGTTTCTGAGGGCGTCAGCCTCAGCTCCGACTCCTACGGTTCCGCGTTCTATCTCACCACCGGATTTCACGGTCTACATGTGACCGGCGGACTCATCGCATTCCTTCTCATCATCGGCCGCGCTTATTCCGTGAAGGTGTTCGGGCACAAAGAAGCAACGAGCGCAATCGTCGTTTCCTATTACTGGCACTTCGTGGATGTCGTCTGGATCGGCCTCTTCGTCGTCATCTACCTCCTGAAATAAGAAGAGGAATACTGAGAAACACCATGGCGAAGTCGACCATCAGCCGCTGGGCATCGAAGCGTTCCGTAAACCGTCGTCACCCTCTGGCATCGGTGGCACTGATCACCATCGGGCTGCTCACGACCGGTGGCGCCTACGCGCTGGCGACCACCAGTGCCACCGCAGAAACGTCTACGGAATCCACCGCTTTAGTCGAAGAAGGCGGCAAGCTCTTCGCGGCGAACTGCGCGAGTTGTCACGGGCTCAACCTCGGCGGAACCGAGGCCGGCCCGTCCTTGCTCGGCGTGGGTGCCGCATCCGTCGAGTTCCAGGTCGCGACCGGCCGCATGCCGCTGGCCGCGCAGGGTCCGCAGGCTCCGGTCAAGCCCGAGCAGTTCACTGACGAGCAGGTCGAGGCGCTCTACACCTTTGTCGCCGCTCAGGCGCCAGGCCCGGGTATTCCCGATGAGGAATACCTCCAGGCCGATGGCGACGCCGCCGATGGCGCCGAACTCTTCCGCATTAACTGCGCGATGTGCCACAACGTCGCCGGCGCAGGTGGAGCACTTACCGAGGGCAAGTACGCCCCATCGCTCGCCGGTGTCGAGGCGATCCACATTTACGAGGCCATGGTCACCGGCCCGCAAAACATGCCCGTCTTCAACGACATGAACATCACCCCCGAGGAGAAGGCGAACATCATCACCTACCTCAAGTACCTCGACAACAACCCGTCGGTGGGCGGATTCGACCTCGGCAACCTGGGCCCGGTATCCGAGGGCCTCTTCATCTGGATCTTCGGTCTCGGCTCGATTGTCGCGATCACGATTTGGCTCACCGCCCGCTCAAACTGACCGTCGACGCCGCAGCACGCGTCGACTCGCCCGCACGAGAAACACCTGAAGGGAACACAATGGCAGAGCACCACGACAGCGCCACCGTCGGCACTGCTGTCGAGAAGAGCGCGGCCGCAGAGGACGCGCCCGGCACTGCCGTTATTCGCTCTGACCAGATCGAGAACCCCGGATTCCCGCCATACCGAGCGCGCATCACGGAACTCGACCCGGCAAAGGAAAAGCGTGCTGAACGCACGGTCTCGACACTCTTCTTCCTGTCCGTCATTGGAACGGTATTGGCCGTCGCGGCCTACATCGCGTTCCCCATCGTCGAAGGCGACCCGAGCTCGGTGCGACTGAACAACCTGTTCGTCGGCCTGGGCATCACGTTGGCGCTGCTCGGCATCGGCTTCGGCGCCGTGCACTGGTCCAAAGCGCTCATGGACGGCCACGACATTCCCGAGGCGCGCCACCCAACGCGTGGATCAGACGCCACCAGAGCGCGCGCGGTCGAAATCTTCCACCTCGGCAACGTTGAGTCCGGGTTCGGACGACGCACCCTCATCCGCAACAGCCTCATTGGTTCGCTCGTGCTCTTCCCGATCCCTGCCATTGCGCTGTTCCGCGACCTCGCTCCGGCAGACGACCCGGTTGGACTCCTGAAGCACACGATGTGGAAAGAGGGCACCCGACTGACTCGCGACCCATCCGGAACTCCCATCAAGGCATCCGAGGTCACGCTCGGCTCGGCATTCCACGTGATCCCCGAGGGGCTCAACGAGGTCGAGCACAAGCTCGAAGAGAAGGCAAAGGCCGCAGTGCTGCTCATGCGTCTGAAGCCCGAAGACCTGAATGAAGCGCCGGATCGCGAGAGCTGGTCATACGACGGCATCGTGGCCTACTCGAAGATCTGCACGCACGTCGGATGCCCGGTGGCGCTGTATGAACAGCAGACCCACCACCTCCTGTGCCCCTGTCACCAGTCGCAGTTTGACGTATCCAATGGGGCGAAGGTAATCTTCGGGCCGGCGAAGCGCCCGCTTCCTCAGCTTCCCATCAGCATCGACGACGAAGGTTATCTCGTCGCGCAGAGTGACTTCCACGAACCAGTCGGACCGAGCTTCTGGGAGCGCAAGCTATGAGTACAAGCACCTCCACTCCGCCAACGACTACTACGGCGGTCACGCCCGGTCGCGGGATGCGATTCACCGGATGGGCCGCGAACTACCTCGACGAGCGCACGAGCATCTCAGGCGCTGTCCGCGAACTTGGTCGCAAGATCTTCCCCGACCACTGGTCGTTCATGCTCGGCGAGGTGGCTCTCTATAGCTTCATCGTCATCCTTCTTTCGGGCACGTTCCTGACCTTCTTCTTCGACCCGTCGATGACCGAAGTTCACTACGAGGGCTCGTATGTGCCGCTCAAGGGCATCGAAATGTCGGCAGCGATGGCGTCGTCGCTCGACATCTCGTTCGACATTCGTGGCGGCCTGCTGATGCGCCAGGTGCACCACTGGGCAGCGTTGCTGTTCGTGGCGTCAATCGGTTTGCACATGCTGCGGGTATATTTCACCGGCGCGTTCCGCAAGCCGCGTGAGATCAACTGGCTTATCGGCTTCGTGCTCTTCGTGCTCGCGATGGCGGAGGGCTTTACCGGCTACTCGCTTCCCGACGACCTGCTCTCGGGCAACGGCCTCCGTATCATCGACGGCATGGTCAAGGGCGTGCCGGTGATCGGCACCTGGATCTCCTACCTTCTCTTCGGTGGCGAATTCCCAGGCACCGACATCATTCCGCGCCTCTACGTGCTGCACATCCTGTTGCTGCCGGCTATTTTGATCGCCGCCCTCGGCGTGCACATGCTGCTGCTGATCGTTAACAAGCACACACAGTTCGCCGCCCCCGGGCGCACGAACGACAACGTGGTTGGTGTACCGATCATGCCGGTGTTCGCGGCGAAGGCCGGTGGCTTCTTCTTCATCATCTTCGGCGTCATCGTGCTCATCGCGTCGCTATTCACGATCAACCCGATTTGGAACTACGGCCCCTATGACCCGTCACCGGTGTCTGCGGGAACGCAGCCCGACTGGTACATCGGATTCGCTGACGGAGCGCTCCGGTTGGTTCCGCCGGGCTGGGAGATTGAGATCCTCGGTGCCACGCTGTCACTGAACATCCTGGTTCCGCTTCTTGTGTTGCCGATCTTCTTGGGCCTCGTGGCGTTCTACCCGTTCATCGAGGCGTTCGTCACGGGCGACAAGCGCGAGCACCACATGGCGGAGCGTCCGCGCAACGCGCCGACGCGCACCGCGATCGGAGCAGCTGGTGTGACGTTCTATGCGGTCCTCTGGGCGGCGGCAAGCTCCGACCTCATCGCAACTCACTTCAGTTTGTCGATTGAAGGGGTGATCATCAGTCTTCAGATCTTGGTGTTCATCGCACCTGTGATCGCCTACGTTGTCGCCAAGCGCATGTGTCTCGCGTTGCAGCGCAAAGACCGCGAGATTGTGCTGCACGGCTTCGAGACGGGTCGCATTGTGCGCCTGCCCGGTGGCGAGTTCATCGAGGTGCACGAGCAGCTCGACGAGTATCAGCGTTGGAAGCTCGTGGACTTCATCGACTACAAGCCGCTCATGGTTCGGCCCGACGCAAACGGCAAGATTTCGGCGGCGCAACACGTGCGCGCCGCGATGTCTCGCTGGTTCTTCGAAGATCGGATCTCGCCAGTCTCGCGTGGCGAAATCGAACGATCGCACGACGCGCACTAGCCTACGAGCAATTCTCGGACTACGGAGGGGCCTTGGCGAATACGCCGGGGCCCCTTCGTCATGCTCGCTGTCGGGCGCTTTCGGGCGCTTTCAGGCGCTGTCGGGCGC
>JANOYC010000037.1:0-6056 GCA_031428675.1 Microbacteriaceae bacterium
GCGCTCCTTGCGAAGCTGGTTCTGCGTGGCAGCCAGTCCTGCGGTCTCATTCGCCAAAGAGGCCTCGAGGAACTCGCTTTCGAACCCCGTGAGCGCGGGACCGGCCGCATACCGCCACTGCTGAGCCGCTGTCAGTCGGCCGCCGCGATAGAGTTCGCTGTCGGGTCGCTCCATCGCATCCCAGGCGCCGGCGGCGGCACCGAGGTGTCGCATGATGCGCTGGCCCTCGACGTCATCGGCGAGCCAGTCCTTGAGCCGTGGCCACTCGCGTGCGAGCGCTTCGTGCGAGAGCTGCACCGAATCCTGATCGGTCGTGAGAAGCCGTGCATCGACCAGCCGATCGAGGATCTGCGCGTGGGCGTCGTCGATCGCGATCCGTGTGCGCTCCACCCGGCGAGCTATCACCGCGCCGTCCGCGGATGACTCGACCAGACGGAGTAGGATGTCGCGCAGCAGCCGCTCCCCGTCCGCGGAGAGCGTCGCGTAGACCTCCTCGGCGGTCTTCGCGACGGCACCGTCGATCTCACCGGATGCCCGATACCCGTCGACGGTCAGAACGCGGCCCTCACGGCCCAACCACACCTGACGCAGGGCGTGAGAGAGCAGTGGAAGAGCCCGCCCATCGGCGTCGCGAACCAGGATCTCCACGAGGCCCGGCTCGAGGATAAGCCCGGCCTGCTCTGCGGGCTTCTCGATCACGGCTCGCACTCCATTGGGGCCGAGCGCGGTGAGCATCAGCAGGTGCAACTGGATGATCTGGGCGAATCCTTTGTGATCGGCGAGGTCTCCCAGACGGTCGGCGCGGATCGCGACAACGAGCATGCCGCGGTAGACCATTCGCGACAACGCGTCGAAGAACTCCTCGACCTGGGCGGGGTCGTCTGAGGCGAGGGCCTGCTCGCATTGATCGACGATCAGCAGCGACTTCCCGACTGGAAGAACGATATCGCGAAGGGCATCGGTCGGATGCTCGCCGGGCGTCACGACAGCGACCTGGACGCCGCGCTCGAGGAACCGGGCACCGATTCCCGCCCGAACGAAGGAGGACTTGCCCACCCCCGATGAGCCCGTGACGAGGAGCACACCGTGCTCCTCGAGCGCCCGCAGTGCCCCGGACAGTTCCTCCTCACGACCGAAGTACCGGTCGGCGTCGCCCACGCCTGCGGGAGGCAGCCCGAAGTACGGACACTCCGCGCTCGCGGTTCGGAACACCCGGTCGGACAGCAGCGAGGGATCCTGGCGGAGGATCGCCTGCTCCAGCTCAGCGAGCTCGACGCAGGGATTCAGTCCGAGCTCGGCGGCGAGCAGCCCGCGCGCCCGGCGCACCGTGGCCAACGCATCCGCCTGCCGACCCTGACGGTACTGCGCCACGCTCAGCACCACCCAGCGCCGCTCACGCAACGGTGCCTCGGCGACGCGGGCCCGCGCCAGCGCGGTCACCTCATGAACCTCACCCGCCTGCAGCCGTGCACCCAGAAGCAACTCCTCGACCCCGAGACGCATCTCCTCCAGACGTCCGGACGCGATCCGAGCCGGCTCCCAGTCGGCGAGTTCGACGTAGGGCTCCCCCCGCCACAGCGCGAGCGCCTCCGAGAACGAGTGCGCGGCACGTTCAGGCTCACCGAGCTCCAGCTGCTGAGTACCCTGCGCGACGAGTCGGTCGAACCGCTCCGCGTCGACCTCGACGTGCTCCGGGATCAGTCGGTACCCGTGCGGGGTGGTTTCGATCTGGGCGGGCGCGATCAGCCGGCGCAACCGCATGATGCACCCCGGAACGATATGCGACCACGACGGGGGCGGGCTGTCGCCCCACAGCGCCGCCGCGAGGGATGCTGCCGACATAGGCGCACCCAGGCGAACCGTGAGCGCAGCCATCACCGTACGATCGCGCGGAGCCAGAGCAATCCGGCCGTCGTCGAGCGTCAGCGCTCCAAGAATGCGCACCTCCATGGGGCCACTTTGCGCCCAGCTCCGACGTCCGTCAAGCCTGCTGATATCGCGCCGATACCGAACCGGCGGGTGCCGATATCCTGCTGATACACGCTAGTTCTTGACTGATCGAGCAGCCACAGCGCTGCAGGGATCGAACGAGAGGACTTGCAATGTGGACTTCAATCCGGCGCTCCCGCGCCGCTCACGCGACACGCTCGCGGCGGGTGGGTGTTGCCGCCGCCTTACTGGCGTGCGTCGGCCTCGCCGCGTGCACCGCGGTCGAGGCGCCGTCCCCCGCATCGACCGCGGGGGCTGACACGATCGAACCGTTCCCGCAGAGCGGCGCCCTCGCCGGCACGTACCTCGTGACCCGCTACCCGGTGCCCTTCGAGATCACCGTCCCAGACGGCTGGGTGACCTACAACGGCGCGGAGCTGGGCAGGGACGACCCGGATCTCCCAGATGAATGGAATGTCTTCCTGACTTTTTACCCCGCCACCCATGTCCCGACGGACGCATGCGCGTGGCAGGGCACGCTCGTCGAGATCGATCCGAAGGCTGAGGCGTTAGTCGATGCGATGGCGGCGCAGGCGTCAACGGTAACTACCCCTCCCGTCAAGGCCATCGTGGGCGACTACTCCGGTTTCGAATTCGACCACGCCGCCGAGAGCGGCGTCGACTTCACCGCCTGCAACGGCGGCAAGTTATGCATCAGGTCGAATTCCGCGCAGACCTGCACCGAACACCCGTACACAACTAGGGGCGAGCGCGCAACCTACCTAGTGGTCGACCTGAACGGCGAGCGCGCCGTGATCGAGCTGGGCCAATCCGACCCCTCGATCGATCCGGCGCTGATCAAGGAGGGGCGCGCCATCTTCGACTCGATCGAGTTCGTCGAACCCGACGAGTGACGGTCATTCTGGATCCTCGGGCGTCAGCGGTGAGAAAGTCTTAAGCCTGCGGACAGGACCTCGCCTTGAATCCGGGCCCACAAAATACCCACAGCCGAACACGATCGAGACCGATTGAACCGGATCGAGGTCAGATATATCACGACGCTCGAAACCGCGTGAATCCGCGCTTCCTGATCCAGAACGACCGAGCAGGAACGAACCTCTTTGGGTTCACATCTCACCGTAGGTCGTCGGATGCTGTCCCCGCCTTCAAGACGAGGTCGGAGTAGTCGGCGCCGCCGAGTTGCAGCGCTCGATCGCTACCAGTGCTCAGGACGAGTCAAGGGTCCCCAGGTGTCCCCGAACCGGTTGCTGAACAGAACCTCGAGCCTCAACTCGCCGTTCGTGATGGAAATCGGCATGTCGAACCCCGACGATCCGTCTGTACTGCGATGGCTGGAATGAGGATCAGTTGCCCCTGATCTTGACGGGCTGCGTGCGCGTGACGAGGCTCGGGCCATTCTTCTGGGAGCTTCATTGAGGCTCGAACTGGTGCTGCCAAACGGATCACCGCGATGGGCATCGGAGCCGGTTCGCCCGGGCGCTCTCGTCAGAAGTCCGAGGGGATAAAAGGAGCCAACTTGGATCGCCCCGGACTTACGTGGAGAGTTCGAGGGCCCGCGAGGTTCAGGTCGTTCCCGCGCAGGGGAGTTATTCGCCGTGTCGGGGGACCCGGTGTTGTGGCTCGTGGTCGCGTCCGGTGGAGTGGTTTGAACCGCGGCGGACCCTTGAGGGGCGGGCGCGCGACGTCGTGATGAAGAACGCACTCGTCAGCGCTGGTCGACCTCTCCGAGGGCGAAAACCGGATCGAGAAAGGTCGCCACGAGGATCATTTGATCGTCCAGTTTTTCTTCGGCGGTGGCTTCGAGTTTTTCCTTTCGCCGCCAGGCTGCCCATTTCACCTGCCCGACTTCGCCGTACCCTTCGACGTGTGGCGCAGTCGGTTCCAGGGGGACTCCGCGGTACCGCGCGACCGCGCGCGCCGATCGTAGGAGTTCGTCGGGCTCGATGCCCTGCCGCGCCAGCTGGACGATGTCGACGTAGTCCCGCCAGCGAGTGCTGGTGATCCCGCGCTCGAGGATCGTCACGCCCTTCTCGGCAATCGTGGTCTCGGGCGCGTAGCCGAGGAGGATGATCGGCTCGCCGAGAACCCGGTCGATCGCGACCGGGCGGGGTGCGGGAATGATCGGGTCGCCCGTGGACACATCCCAGACGGCGGTGCCGCGCCAGGGTCCGACGGTCGCGTTGATGCGGAGGCGCAGGCCCGGATACTCGGAGTGCTCGCGGATCTCCTGAACGGTAATGGTCGCGACGTCGAACACGACACCGTCAGCGACCTGGACTGCAGCGATGTCCCGAACCACGCTAGCGATGTGCTCGGCGGTGACGTCAACGCTCACGGCGGCAGCGTCGATGTCTTTCGTGGGCCGGCGCACGCCGTATGCGGCAAGGAGGATGCCGCCCTTGATGATAAAGCCCGCAGCGTGCTCAGTGCGGGTCAGACGATCGAGGAATGATTCCAGCAGGTGCCGGATCAGGTACTCCTCGGTCGGCGCGGCGGTGCCGGTCTTCGCCACCTTCGAGCGCGCCGCCGCTTGGAGCCTGCGAAAGGCTTCATCTCCGGTAATCATGCGAGTGCGTCCAATGCTTGCAGGATCGGTCCCCGGGCGCGGGGGAGGTGCGAGGCGACCCCGATGAGCACGGTCGGCTTGCCGCCACGGCGTAGCCATTCCTTCAATGCATCCCGAGCAAACTCGTACCCCGTCTCACCCCGGAGTCGATACGCGTCGGCGATCGAGCGCTCCGGTGAGTAGATCCCGATCGTCTGATCGGTCCCCGGGATCGCGAGCTCGGCCCTGCCGATCCCGAACGTGGCCCGGTCGAACTGATGCCACGCGATCGACGGGCTACCCGCGGGGGTCCGCGAACCTCGCGGTATGGCGATATCCAACGCCACAGGAATGGTGTCGACCAGGTCATGGTGCGCCAACGCGGAGGTCAGGCAGATCGTCCCGTCCGGTCGCCGGGTCGCGGCCTCGACCCGGTCCCAGTCCGCCGCGTCGGCATCTGCTGGTAGATATATTCCGCGGGCGATCTGCCGATAGCGACCGTCCTCCGTGGCACGGTATAGGGCGCTTCGGGACAGCCCGTACAGCCGCGTGGTACTTGGCGTCAGTGTTGTCCCCATGGCGCACCTCCCTGCTTGGTCCGAATCGTCTACAGATAAGTATAGCTGATGACGTTTCGTACCACACGGGTGTGCGGCGCAAAGCGCAGTTGAGAAACGCCACTAGTCCGCGAGACGCGACCCGGGATGCCCGAGCTAACACTTGATGCGCGCACGTTTATTCAACTCTTATGTCTCGAGATCGGTCTAGGCGAGCCGAGGTGTCGGAGGTAAAACTTGGCCCACGGGTTCAAGTCCCGTCCGCCCTACTTAGAAAACCCCGTTTGATCAGGGGTTTTTATTGGATCAAATCGGCCGAAACTTGATTTTCTTGGCCCTGGTCACAGGTTCGAGTCTCATCGACCAGCTCGGAACCCCAATTCGATCACGGGTTTCGAACCTGTGCTCCATTGGCTGTCGTCCGGACGAAGCGTTGAACCAGATCGCTACCTGGCCGCCTACTCAGATGTAGCCATGATCGCTGATATCCGCATTACAGCGGTAGGGACCTAAACGGCGACCGCGCAGTGATCGCGGGAGAAGAACAGGAAGCGCTCCACGTGTTTCGGCCATATAGTTGTAAATACAATAAAATCTTTCGCTTGACGAACGACTGGAACAGAACGCCGCATGACCCACACATCACTCTTAGACGTCCGCTCCCGGGGATGGACGGCCGACGCCGCAATATCCTCGGCAGTTCCCCTGCTGTTGCATGGCTTGCCAGCTGAGGCTCGCTGATGCCGTCGGGCGCGGCCTTCGAGATCGGCATCTTCACCTTCGGGGAACTCACTCGAGACGCCGCCGGGCGGCCGATCAATGCGCAACAGCGTGTGCGGGACGTGCTCGAGTGGGCGAGGGTCGCAGATGACGCCGGGCTCGACGTTTTCGGAGTCGGAGAACACCACCGCGAAGACTTCGCCGTGTCGTCGCCCCAGATGGTGCTCGCGGCCGCGGCCGCCCAGACGAAGCAGATCCGCCTGACCAGCTCCGTCACGGTGCTG
>JANOYC010000038.1:0-48932 GCA_031428675.1 Microbacteriaceae bacterium
CGCATCCAGCAACTGGGCGCGGCGAAGATCGAGGTGTACATCGCCAAACGCACCAGCGAAGAGGAGCGCACTGACGCCCCCATGGCGGTGCGGTTCTTCGTCGACACGCGCATGAGCGCCCCCGTCGGGTTCATACCGCGGGGTCTTGAAGCCGTCGTCGTCGAAGCGCTCGGACGATTGGAAGACTCCGGTCGGTCCACTCGGATTCCCGCAGAAATTGTCTCAACCAAGCACGGTCTCCGAGTCAAGGTGCTTATGGGCTTGACCCGCTGACGCGCGTCGGATTGCTACTCGGCTGGAGCGGTTTCCTGAGCCGCGATTTCTGCGCGGATGGCGTCCATGTCGAGTGCGCGCACTTGGGCGAGCACCTCGTCGAGTGCTGCCGCGGGAAGCGCGCCCGCCTGGGAGAACACGCCAATACCGTCGCGGAACGCCATGATCGTCGGGATGGAACGGATGCCCATCGCACCGGCGATCTGCTGTTCTGCTTCAGTGTCGACCTTGCCGAAAGTCACATCGGGGTTCGCCGCTGAGGCCTTGTCGTAGGTCGGAGCAAATTGCTTGCAGGGGCCACACCAATCAGCCCAGAAGTCGATAAGGACGATACCGCCGTCGAGGATTGTGCTCTCGAAGGTGTCCATGGTCAGGTCAACTGTTGCCATGGTTCCAGCCTAGACAAACTCAGCGACGCGTGCTGAACGGTGCCCGTGCACGCGAGCGGGCGAGCAGCAATCCAGTAGCGCCGAGCACGAGCAGCGCAAGCGCGAGCTGCCCGGCCACGCCCACGTCTGTGCCGGTTGCGGCGAGCGCTTTCGAACCGTCCGCGGCCGGGACGACCGGCGTGCCGGGTACCGCAGGCGTTGCGGGCGCGATCGGCACCGTGGGTTGCGCTGGCGTTGCCGGCTCCGTCGGAGCCGTCGGTTCGCTCGGCGTTGCGGGCTCAGCTGGAGGCGTCACGCCGACGCCAGCACCCTCCCCGCTGGCATCCAAGAAGCTGACGCTGTCTTCGGCGACCTCTTCGCCCGTGGGGGAGAAGACAGAGTTGCTGAAACTGGCGCCGTCGGGGGTTCCCGCGGGGATGGACGTCGAGTAGCGGACAACGTAAACGCGACCGTCAGAAACGGGAGCGTTGAACGAGAAACTGACGCTCGATGACGCGGACCTGTCCTGGAGTGAGTAGGTGTTCGCTCCGGAACCGGGCGACAGGAATATCACGGAGGCCCAGTTGTTGCCGTCGTTCCACGACCCTGCCGGAACATAGCCGATGCGAAGAGTCGAGGGCAGGTACGTCAAGCGTGAGTCCCACGTGTCGGTGAAGGTGATGGGCTCGCCGTTCGCGTCGGCCGCACTGGCGGCAGGAATGCTCACGGTCCACTCCACGGATGAGCCGTCACTTCGGAGGTAGCCGTACTTGTCGGGACGGGACGGAACGCCTGAGCCGGGAGTGGGGCCACCGCCACCGGGCAGGGTTGCCGGAATGGAGATGCCCCTCCCGGTCTCGAACTCGACGGAGTCGAGGTTGTCGACGTTGTTTGCCCGGGCGTAAAACCGAAGTCCACCGTTCACCGAGTTGTGCGTATCGACGTAGTCATTCATCGTGCACACAAAGTCGGGCACGGCGACGACACAGCGTCCCACCGCAGTTCCTTCGGGGTTCACCAGGGTGAAGTCTGCGGTGAACGCGCGGATCTCCGGAGGGAAGCTCAGGGTGAAAGTGTCGCCACTCTCTGTCGTGTCAGGCACTGCCCAGGTGACATTGACCTGGACCTGATCTCCATCGCGAATCGCGCGGCCGGCCTCGGTCGGCTGAATGCTGACAGACGTCACTCCCTCGACTTCTGCTGCAGAGGCCGCAGTCGGGATGGCTGTAGCCGCCGACGTCAAGAGGAATATCGCGGCAAGCACAGCAGTGCCAGCACGGGGTCGCGTACGCATGGGGGAGCCAATCGGTCGGGAGCGGTTGGGTGCGCCGTGGGGGGCCGCTCGACGGAATCGGGGAGATTCGAGGACATCATCGCCCGGAACCACCATACGCTGGCGTTGTAGCGCTGGGAAGGAATTGGGATGTCGGGTCTGTCGGTCCTCTTTATCGGGGGAAATGGAATCATCAGTTCCGCAGTGAGTCGGCTTGTCGTCGCGAGGGGCCACGACCTGACCCTTCTCAATCGGGGCACCGACACCACGCGCCCGCCGATTGACGGTGTTCGCACCCTGATCGGGGATGCCGATGACATGCGATCCGTCTCCGCTGCAGTCGGACGTGCGGAATTCGACGTCGTCGTCAACTTCCGTTCGTTCAGGCCGTCGAACGTGCGTGCCGACATCGACTTCTTTCGCGACCGCACCGGCCAATACGTATACATCAGTTCGGCCTCCGCCTACCAGAAACCGGTCGGGCGCCTGCCTATCACCGAGTCGACGCCGCTTCGAAACCCGTTCTGGCAATATTCGCGCGACAAGATCGCGAGCGAGGCCGCCCTGATCGCCGCTCATCGCGACTTCGGGTTTCCGGCTACCATAGTTCGCCCCTCGCACACGTACGACCGCACCCTCGTGCCCCTGGACGGCGGCTGGACCATCGTCGACCGGATGCGTCGTGGCAAGGCGATCGTCGTGCACGGCGATGGCACCTCACTGTGGACGCTCACGCATCACGAGGACTTCGCGGTCGGCTTCGCCGGTCTCCTCGGCCATCCGGCCGCAGTCGGCGACACCTTCCAGATCACGTCCGATGAAGTTCTCACCTGGGATGCGATCGCCACGATCCTCGGTGATGCTGCGGGCGTGGAACCCCACATCGTGCATGTCGCTTCCGACACCATCGCGCACTGGGTGCCCGAGTGGGGGCCGGGCCTCATCGGCGACAAGGCGCACTCGGTTATCTTCGATAACGCGAAGGTCAAGCGCCTCGTTCCCGACTACGTGGCAAAGATTCCGTTCTGGCAGGGCGCGCGGCAGATCGTGGATTGGCACGACGAGGATGCCCGTCGACGAATTGTGGACGACGCCCTCGACACAAGGTTGGACGCACTGATCGCGCGATACCGCTGACCCTGGGAATATTCCGTTCCCGACTGCCGTTGTGCCCGGTATCTATGCAAATGCATTGAATTTAAGTCGGCGCAACACGCGCCGTCGCACCGAGGGAGCCCCATGCAGTTCGGAATATTCACCGTGGGTGATGTCACCCCCGACCCCACGACTGGTGGGGCTCCGTCGGAGAACGAGCGCATCCGGGCGATGGTGACCATCGCACTGAAAGCGGAAGAAGTCGGCCTCGACGTGTTCGCGACCGGGGAGCATCACAACCCGCCGTTCGTGCCGTCATCACCCACGACGATGCTCGGGTATATCGCGGCACAAACGACACGAATCGTGCTCTCGACGAGCACAACGCTCATCACCACGAACGATCCGGTCAAGATCGCCGAGGACTACGCGATGCTGCAGCACTTGGCCGACGGCCGTGTCGACCTGATGATGGGTCGTGGCAACACCGGACCGGTCTACCCGTGGTTCGGCAAAGATATTCGCGAGGGAATTCCGCTCGCCATCGAGAACTACGCGCTTCTGCACCGTCTCTGGCGGGAGGATTTCGTGGATTGGCAGGGGAAGTTCCGAACGCCGCTGCAGGGTTTCCAGTCCACGCCGCGACCGCTGGACGGCGTGCCACCCTTCGTGTGGCACGGGAGCATTCGTTCTCCCGAAATCGCCGAACTGGCTGCCTTCTATGGCGACGGCTTTTTCGCCAACAACATCTTCTGGCCCAAGGAGCACTACATGCGACTGGTGGGGTACTACCGTCAGCGCTTCGAGCACTATGGTCACGGCAGTGCAGACCAGGCGATCGTCGGGCTCGGTGGGCAGGCGTTTATGCGAAAGAACTCGCAGGATGCGAAGGCCGAGTTCCGGCCGTATTTCGACAATGCGCCGGTATACGGGCACGGGCCCTCGATGGAGGACTTCACGGCGCAGACTCCGCTGACCGTCGGCAGCCCGCAAGAGGTCATCGATCGGTACGCGGCGATGCGCGACCACTTCGGCGACTACCAGCGGCAGTTGTTCCTCATGGACCACGCCGGACTCCCGCTCAAGACGGTGCTCGAGCAACTGGACATCCTCGGCGAGGAGGTCGTACCGGTGCTTCGCCGAGAGTTGGCGAAGAATCGCCCTGACCACGTCCCGGATGCCCCGACGCACGCGAGCCTCCGGGCCGCGCGCGCCGTCGCCTCCCCTTTGGGAATTCAGGAGTAGAGCGGCTCCGTTTTTTCGGAAATTCAGGAATAGTGTGGCTATTCCGTCGCGGGTGGTGCACTCGAGCAACTTCCGTCGCTCGACTCCTGAATATTCGAAGAAGGGTGGGGGAGGAGAGGAGCCGCGCCAAAGCTAGGTTGCGACACGCCGTGCTGGTAGTCTGGCCCGAGCAATAACGGAGCAGGCTGGCTCGAAGCTGGTCACCGGTGGTGGTTTACCGTCTCGAACGGTGCACTTTCACTGTTGGCCAGAGCAGACGCCACTCGTGCACGCCCGCGATGACCTATTCGTGAGTGCACACGACCGCGACCTTCCTGCCCGCTCCTGCTCCTATGCACAAGTGCGCGCCCACACGGGGCGTGCGAGCAAAGGAGAGAGACCTTAATGGAAGGTCCAGAAATTACATTTGCCGAGGCAGTCCTCGACAATGGCAAGTTCGGAAAGCGCACGATCCGTTTCGAAACCGGGCGTCTCGCCCAGCAGGCACAGGGTGCCGTAGCCGCGTACCTTGACGAAGACACCATGCTTTTGAGCGCGACGAGCGCCGGCAAGCACCCGCGGGAGGGCTTTGATTTCTTCCCGCTCACCGTTGACGTCGAAGAGCGCTCCTACGCTGCCGGCAAAATTCCCGGCAGCTTCTTCCGCCGCGAAGGTCGCCCGTCGACCGAGGCGATCCTCGTCTGCCGCTTGATCGACCGGCCGCTGCGCCCATCGTTCGTCGACGGCCTGCGCAACGAAGTTCAGATCGTCATCACGGTCCTGAGTATCGCACCCGGTGAGTTCTACGACGCGCTCGCGATCAACGCGGCATCCGCGTCGACGCAGATCTCCGGATTGCCGTTCAGCGGACCGATCGGTGGCATCCGTCTCGCGCTCATCGACGACCAGTGGGTTGCCTTCCCGACGTTCGAGCAGCTGGAGCGCGCCGTCTTCGACCTCACGGTCGCCGGCCGTCTCATCACCGACGCCGACGGCAGCGAAGACATCGCCATCATGATGGTCGAGGCCGAAGCCACCGAGCACGCGTGGGGCCTCATCCAGGGTGGTGCGACGAAGCCCGACGAAGCGGTGGTTGCTCAAGGACTCGAGGCATCCAAGCCATTCCTCAAGCAGCTCATCAAGGCGCAAGCCGAAATGGCAGCGTCGAGCGCCAAGGAAATCGCCAACTACCCGGTCTTCCCGCCGTACACGCAAGAGGCCTACGACGCCGTCGCGGCCCTCGCCTACGACGAGCTGCGCAACGTCTACCAGATCGCCGACAAGATCGAGCGCCAGAACGCCGATGACGCGCTCAAGGACCGCGTCAAGGCCGCGATCGCGCAGAAGGTCGAGGCCGGCGAGCTCGGTGCCGACGTTCTTCCCGTCCTGAGTGCCGCCTACAAGTCGGTCACGAAGAAGGTTGTTCGCGGACGCATCCTCACCGAGGGAGTCCGCATTGACGGTCGTGGCTTGGCGGACATCCGCGCCCTTGACGCCGAAGTACAGGTCATCCCGCGCGTACACGGCTCCGCGATCTTCCAGCGCGGCGAAACGCAGATCCTCGGCGTGACGACCCTCAACATGCTCAAGATGGAGCAGCAGATCGACTCGCTGGCCCCGGTCACGAAGAAGCGCTACCTGCATCACTACAACTTTCCGCCCTACTCGACCGGCGAAACCGGTCGTGTCGGCAGCCCCAAGCGTCGCGAGATCGGGCACGGCTTCCTCGCCGAGCGCGCGCTCGTGCCGGTACTGCCGAGCCGCGAGGAATTCCCGTATGCGATCCGCCAGGTGTCGGAGGCCCTCGGATCGAACGGCTCGACCTCTATGGGTTCTGTGTGCGCCTCCACGCTGTCGCTGCTGAACGCCGGCGTGCCGTTGCGCGCGCCGGTGGCCGGCATTGCGATGGGCCTCGTGTCTGACGTCGTCGACGGTGAGACCCGCTACGCGGCGCTCACCGACATTCTTGGCGCAGAAGACGCTCTGGGCGACATGGACTTCAAGGTCGCCGGAACGAGCGACTTTGTCACGGCGATCCAGCTCGACACCAAGCTCGACGGGATTCCGTCGTCGGTTCTCGATGGCGCCCTCAAGCAGGCGAAAGACGCACGCACGGCGATTCTTGCCGTGATCAATGCCGCGATCGACACCCCCGACGAGATGGCGCCAACCGCGCCGCGCGTCATCAGCGTTCAGATCCCGATCGACAAGATCGGTGAACTCATCGGGCCCAAGGGCAAGACGATCAATCAGATCCAGGACGACACCGGTGCCGACATCTCGATCGAGGATGACGGAACGGTGTACATCGGTGCTGTCGATGGTCCGTCGGCTGAGGCCGCCCGCCTCGCAGTCAACGCGATCGCAAACCCACTGAACCCCGAGGTCGGTGAGCGCTTCCTCGGCACGGTCGTCAAGATCGCTGCTTTTGGCGCGTTTGTGTCGCTCACCCCGGGCAAAGACGGTCTGCTGCACATCTCCGAAGTTCGCAAGCTTGCCGGGGGCAAGCGCGTGGAGAACGTCGAAGATGTTCTCGGCGTCGGCCAGAAGATCCAGGTCGAGATCACCAAGATCGACGACCGCGGCAAGCTCTCGCTCGCCCCGGTGGTCGACGAAGCCGATCCCGCTGACACCCACGGCCGTGACGCCGCGTCTCCGGGTCCCGAGGCGCCCGCCGAAGGCTAATCCGGCGATAGTTCTGCTCGGGGCCTCTCGCCAGGCGCCCGGGTAAGACGGAAGGGCCCATTCCCTCGGGAGTGGGCCCTTTTGCCGTCGTGCGCTGGCGCCCGGACGCGTTCGACAAAGCGTGCGGGATCGCGAGCGAGCGTGCGGGATCGCGAGCGAGCGCCCGGGAGCGGCAAATCACAACGTTCGCCCCCGCGCAACGCCCCAGTTTGCTCAATTCAGCGCGTGTCGCAACCTTGAATCTCTGGTCAACAGTGACACTTGCCGGAGCACACAGAGGGTGCGTAGCAAGGGGGATGGGGAATATGGCGCGACATCGGGCTCAAGCCCCGCTGCCGTGGCGTTCATCCGCCCGGCATCGGGGCCCCGGGACGTTCGAACGAGCATACGTGTCGACGAAGAACTCGCTCATCATTTCCGGAGCGGCGATTTCACTCGTTGCAATGCTGTTCTGGAGCGCACCCACCTTCAGCCACCGCGTGATCTAGAAAGCACCACCGCGTGCCTCAGAACGGCACGGTATCGAGCGGCATGGGGTAGTCGGGCGCGAATGAACCGCCGCGGGCGGCGAGGATCGCAACCGAGCACACCGCAAAGGCAACGACCACCGACGCAGTGAATACCCACTGGAGGATCCTGCGGCGGGACCCTGCCGCGGTGAAATACGTCACGACGTGCGCGGCCGTCAGTACGAGAATGATGCCGATGCCCGTGAGGGCGACGCCCTCAAGGGTCTCGCCACGGCATCCGGGCGGCGGTGGGTAGATCGAGAGCGCGACGCACACGTCATTCGGGGCGCGCATGGCCCACAGGAGGCCGAGTAGAAGAAGGGCGCCAGCGATCGCTACCGCGAAGAGCACTCGACTGAGGGTTTCTGATGTGCGCACGACGTTCATACCTCCCAAGACGATCATCCTCCGGTTTTCGTTGGGGGCGACGATCGTGCGCGCGCACGAGCTAGCCGATCTCGCGATGAGGGTTGTGATACAGCCTGGTAACGATCGGCGTGGTCGTGTTCCGAAGTTTGCTCGGTTCGCATAACCTCACCTCGCAGGGTGCTGACGTTCGACGTCGCAACTCGACCCCGGCGTGAGGTAAGAAATGAACCACTCAACATCGGATGCCGAGTTCGCCACTCCGGCACATGGCCGCCGGGCAGCGGAATACCGCTTTCCCACCACGGCGGAGACCGCGGCGATCGTCGGTAGCGATCTCAATTTTCGCCGTCCGCTCGGATTCTCCAAACTCGAAGTGTTTCCGATCGCGATGAGCGGCAACGTATTCGGGTGGACCGCCGATGGCCAGACGACCGTGGACATCCTCGACGCCTACGTCGAGCAAGGCGGAAATTTCATTGACACCGCGGACTCCTATGCGTCGGGCCGAAGCGAAACGATGATCGGCAACTGGATGCGCGAACGCCACAATCGCGACCACCTGGTGGTCGCGACCAAAGTCGGTAAGAGCGCCGACAATCCGGGCATGAGCGCTCCGGCAATCACCAATTCGGTGGAGATGTCGCTCGAGCGACTCGGCACGGACCGCATCGACCTGTTGTATTTGCACATCGACGACCCGTCGGTCGCGTTCGAAGAGACGCTACTCGCCGTGGACGAGCTCATCCGGGCAGGCAAGGTGCGCTACTTCGGCGGCAGCGACCACACCGGCAACCGACTCATCGAGGCGCGCGTCGCCTCAGCTCAACTGGGGGTGGCGCCGATGGTTGCGTTGCAGAATCACTACAACCTCGTGCACCGTCACGAGTACGAAGGTGACCTGGCCCACGTCGCCGCTCGGCAGGGACTTGCAGTGATGCCCCGATTCGCTCTCGCAAGCGGATTCCTTACCGGCAAGTACCGCACCAAGGCTGACCTCGAACAGAACGTGCGTGGGCAGGAGGTGGGCAAGCACTTGAACAAGAAAGGTTTGCGCATACTTGCGGCACTCGACGAAGTCGCGGGCGCGCAAGACTCAAGTGTCGCGACGATCGCGCTCGCGTGGCTGCTGACCAAACCCCACGTGGTTGCTCCCGTGGTGTCGGCGAGCAGCCCGGAACAGGTGCTCGACCTCACGGCAGCAGCAACGGTGCAATTGACGCGCCATCAGGCCGCCCAGCTCGACCGCGCCAGCGCGCGCTGAAGCTGGTAGCGGCGGCCGGGTTAGCGGCGCGCGTCAGCGAGAATTCGAGCCACGGAACGTCTGAGCGCCGCGGTGGCCGCGATGGGGTCACCGGCGTAGCCGCCGCTGAGTGCGCCATCGCGGGCGAGCATGAGGTCGTCAGCGGCGTCGCCAGGCATGGGGTGACCCATGTTCTTCAGTAGCGCGGCGAAGAAGTCGGTGAGCCAGTCGCGGTGCTGGTGGACGATGACACGAATCGGGTGCGACGGTTCAGAGAACTCGACCGCGGCGTTGATAAAGGCGCAGCCGCGGAACCCGCGCGACGAGATTTCGGTCTCAGCGTCGTCAAACACCGCCGCGAGCGCTGCGTCGGCCGACGCAGCAGTTGTGCGCATAGCATCGAACTTTTCGCGCATCGCGTCGTGGCGACCACTGATGTAATCGAGGATCAGTGTGTCTTTTGAACCATAGTGCTTGTAGAACGTGGCTTTTGTTACTGACGAACCGCTGATCAGGCGGTCGATGCCCACGGCGCGAATGCCTTCGTCGTAGAAAAGGCGGTTCGCCGTTTCCAGGATGCGAATCTTCGCGGCAGCAGGAGCACGCTGTGCGGTCACTATGGGATCTGCGACCGTCACAGCGCGGCTCCTCACTGGCTAGGCGGCAGGGAAGAGTCAACCCAGCCGGCGGGTGCTACCGGACATTTTCGGGACGTCCGGGGGTGCTCAACGATATCGGGATGCATCGTCGAACGGGAAGACGGGCCAGGCAGGGGAGTCGGACCCGTCTCCATGAATGTAGCAGGGTACGGACAGACATGTCTGTTTGTCCTCATTTGTCCCCCACCCCAATAAAGGGGGTGGACCGGTCGTGGATGCGTCTACGGCGTGGGGCCCCCGCGGCATGACGTAGGCTCATTTGGTGATGAACGGCGCCGTTTCCCTCCCTCTCGACTGCGCCGACCTCACCTTTACTGCCGCTGGCGACTGTCTTGTTCGTCGCACGGTGCTCCCGAGCGGCGTGCGCGTTCTCAGTGAGCGGGTTCCAGGGGCGCGAAGCGCGACCATCGGGTACTGGGTGGCTGTCGGCTCTCGTGACGAATTGCCGCACACCCTGGGAGCCACCCACTTTCTCGAGCATCTCCTGTTCAAAGGAACGCCAACCCGCACCGCGCTCGATATCGCGATTGCGTTCGACGCCGTGGGCGGCGAGCACAACGCGATGACGGCAAAGGAGTACACCTGCTACTACGCGAAGGTGCAGGATCGTGATCTGCCCATGGCCGTTGAGGTCATCGGCGACATGCTCGCGTCATCGCTCATCGATCGCGACGAGTTCGAGAGCGAGCGGGGAGTGATCCTCGAAGAACTGGCCATGGCTGAAGACGATCCGGGCGATGTTGTCAGCGAGCGATTCTTCGAAGCTGTGCTGGGCGAGCATCCACTGGGTCGTCCTATCGGAGGCAGCCCCGAATCGATCACTGCGGTAACGCGCGACCATGTGCTTGAGCATTACCGAGCGAATTACCGCCCTCAAGACCTCGTCGTCACCGTTGCCGGAGCTGTCGACCACGAGGTGCTCGTGGCGGGAGTCACGGCGGTGCTCGACGCGGCGGGCTGGGATCTGTCGGTCGAGGAGGCGCCGGTGCCGCGACGGGCCGGGGCGTCACTCGTCATCGAGCGCGGTAACGCGCTGGTGGTCGCCGACCGGCCGATCGAGCAAGCGCACATCATGGCCGGCACGACGGCGCTCCGCGCTGCGGATCCGCGTCGCCCCGCGCTCACCGTGCTCAATGCCATCTTCGGCGGCGGCATGTCGTCGCGCCTGTTTCAGGAGATCCGGGAGAAGAGGGGACTTGCGTACTCGGTTTACTCGTTCTCGCCGAGTTTCTCCGATCTCGGTGTGTTCGGAATGTATGCGGCGTGCGCGCCGTCCAAGTCGACCGATGTCGGCGAACTCATGATGAGCGAGTTGCGGCGGCTCGCAATCGACGGCGTGACCGAGCCCGAGATGATGCGCGCTCGCGGTCAGTTGAGCGGCGCATCCGCTTTGTCGCTGGAGGATTCCGACACGCGAATGAGCCGGCTCGGGCGTAGCGAGATCACGCTCGGCGAGTTCGTCGATCTCGATGAAGCGCTTCGGCGTCTCTCGCTTGTCACCGCAGAAGACGTGCGTGCGTTAGCTGACGACCTCGTTTCTCGGCCGCTCTCGGTAGCGGCGGTCGGCGCGATCCCCGTCGGCGCTCTTGACGGCATCGCTCAACCGGCAGTCGTTGCGGTATGACACAGGCTCGTGCACCGTCGAACCGGTGCGATGAGCTTCTATGAAATAACAGCAAGGATCTACCCACGTGTCCCATTTTCTCTACCTTGTCCGCCACGGTGAGCAGCAGGATGCCCACCACGGAATGGATGACGGCCCGCTGTCAGAGCGCGGCAAACGACAGGCGCGCGCGATCGCGGCTCGGCTGAGTGGCGTGCCGTTCACCCACTCGTGGCATTCGCCGCTTCAGCGCGCCGAGGACACAGCGAACATCATGATGGAGCTCATGCCCTCGCTCGATTCGCACCCGTCGAGCCTGCTGATGGATTGCGTGCCGAGCGGTCCTCCGCCCGAATTGCCCCACGCGTTCCAGCCGTTCTTCGGATCGATCACTCAGGCGCAGATTGACGCGGGACAGGCACAGATGCAGGATGCGGTCGACACCTTCATGGCGCCCGGAAGGGACGACAGGCACGACCTCCTGATCACACACAACGTGGTCATCGCGTGGTTCGTGCGTGAAGTCTTCGACGCGGCGCCGTGGCGTTGGCTCGGCCTGAGCCAAGCGCACTGCGGCCTGACGATCATTCGGCTGCGGACGGCGAAGCTGCCGGTGTTGGTGACGCACAACGATCTGGGGCATCTCCCCGTCGAACTCCGCACCGGACTGCCCGAGGTGCAGCCATTCTGAGGCTTTATACCCCCCAGGGTATTTGACGTGGTAATACCCCCCGGGGTACCATCGGGGCATGGAATCGCGACACTCGACGACAGTCATCATCGGCGGCGTGGCGGGCGGAATGTCTGCAGCTACCCGATTGCGCCGCAACGACGAGCACGCGACCATCATCGTTCTTGAGCGGGGTGACCACGTGTCGTTCGCCAATTGCGGGCTTCCCTATGTCATCGGTGGCGCTATCGCTGAGCGCGACTCCGTGCTCCTGCAGACCCCGGCTTCACTTGGCGCACGATTCGGCCTGGATGTGCGCGTGCGTACCGAGGCGATCGAGATCGACGCCGCAAAGCAGCGTGTGCGGGTCCGCGGTGCGGGTGGCGAGGAGTGGCTCCAGTGGGATTCACTGGTCATCAGCACGGGCGCCGAACCCGTGCGCCTCGACATTCCCGGTGCCCAGCACGCGATAGCGCTGCGGGACGTCGCAAACATGGATGCGATCCAGGCGAAAGCCTCGACGGCGCGTCGAGCCGTCGTCATCGGCGGGGGCTTCATCGGACTCGAGATGGTCGACAACCTGCTCGAACGGGGGATCATGGTCACGCTCGTGCACCGGGGCGCTCACCTCATGCCCAGTCTTGATCCAGAAATGGCGTGGCCGCTCGCGGAATCTCTCATCGCGCGCGGGGTGGATCTCCGTCTCGGCACCACGCCGACCGAAATGACGGCGCATTCGGTGACATTGTCAGACGGCTCAACGATTGCGAGTGATCTCACGATCATGGCGGTCGGCGTGCGACCGGAATCTCGACTCGCGGCCGCCGCCGGGCTCACCCTCGGGCCGCACGGCGGCATCGCGGTCGACGATTCGCTCCGCACCTCGCACCCGCGTATCTACGCGGTGGGCGATGTTGCGGAGAAGCGCAGCGAACTGCACGCGGGGGCGCACGGAGATTTTGCCGCGATTCCGCTGGCCGGGCTCGCAAATCGCCACGGACGTCTGGTCGCTGATGCCATCGCCGGACGCCCGATTCGCGTGGCACCGGCGCTCGGCACATCGATCATCGGTGTAGGCGGCGTCGTGGCCGCGAGCGTCGGCCAAACCGAGCAACGACTGCGAGCGGAGGGACGCGCATTGCGCGTCGTGCACGCTCACCCGTCCTCCCACGCCGGCTACTACCCCGGCGCGCGACCGGTCGCGATGAAACTGATCATCGACGAAACCACGGATGCGATCCTCGGCGCTCAAGTCGTGGGTTCCGACGGCGTCGACAAGAGAATTGACGTGATCGCAACCGCGATGGCGGGCGGGCTCCGTGCATCGGATCTCGCCGATCTCGAACTCGCCTATGCGCCGCAGTTCGGTTCTGCTAAAGATGCTGTCAACATCCTGGGCTATGTCGCCGCGAACGCGCGAGACGGAGACGATACCGTGCAGTGGCACGAAATCGATAACCGACTTGATCACGGGTGGCTCCTCGTCGACGTGCGCACGACCGAGGAGAACGACGAAGGATTCATCCCCGGCGCGATCAACATCCCGCTCGATGAGCTACGTCAGCACGCGCATGAACTCACGGGAACTCCGGTTGTGGTGCACTGCAAGGTCGGGCAACGCGGACATACCGCTGCTGCGCTGTTGCGACAGCTCGGGGTGCGCGCGGCGAACCTCGACGGTGGATACATCACGTGGCAGTGGGGCACGGCGGCGGCGCGTGCCGCAGATATGGACAGTGACATCCCCGCCGACGTATCGGGCACGACGACCGTAAAGGAACTGGCATGACGGACAACAACGGCGACAGCACCCGATCAGCACCAACCGTGATGGACGAGCAGAAGAAGATCCTCAATCGGCTGCGCCGAGCTCAGGGTCAGTTGACCGCCGTCGTCACCATGGTTGAGCAGGGACGCGACTGCCGCGACGTCGTGACGCAATTGTCTGCCGTTTCGAGCGCGCTCGACCGCGCCGGGTTCTCGATCATCGCGACTGCGATGCGCGAATGCGTGTCGACGGCGGCGACGGGCGACGGCGCCGAGGCGAACGCCGACGGCGACGCGCCCCTCACGATCGCCGACCTGGAAAAACTCTTCCTCACGCTGTCGTGACGCGCTTGCGATACCAGTTCGTGGCGTTGGGATTGTCGTTGTACGGCGCGATCGCCTCGTAGCCGCTCGACGCGTACAGCGACCCAGCGGCGTCAAGCGATGCATTCGTGTCGAGGACGATCTCTGTGGCACCGAGTTCTTCGGCGCGGCGTTCCAACTCGCTCAGCAGCATCCGCCCGAGTCCCCGACCTCGCATGTGTGGGCGCACCCAGAGGTGCTTGATCTCGAAACGGATGGCGTCGGTCGCGTCGGCATCGATTCTGCGCACGCCGCCGCATCCCACATCGTCGGATTCCCCAGACAGGTTCGCCCCTTCGGCAACGACAAAAACTCCTACCGGGGGAGTGAAGTGCTCCGTGCGCGGAAATGTGCGCTGATAACCCTGCGCGTGCGGAAACGTCGCTTCCCGGAAGCGGAAGTACTCCTCGAGGAGGACGTGCGCTGAGGGGGAGTCTGGGCGAGCCTCGCGAAAGCTGACCATGGGTCCAGCCTAGTTAGCATTGCAGGATGACAATCACCGTCGCCATCGCTGGCGCCACAGGCCGCATGGGACAGCTCGCCGCGCGCATCGTCGAAGAAACGCCCGGCTTCACACTCGGATCGCTCATCGATTCGTCTGGAGCACCCGCAGACATGCTCGGTGCCGAGGTGCTCATCGATGTGACATTGCCAGCGGTCTCGCAATCCATGGTGGACTTCGCCGTCGAGAACGACATCGCGGTTATCGTGGGCACGTCGGGGTGGACGGCCGAGCGCATTGTCACGCTTCGGCGCGTCGTCGCAAAGCGCGAGAGAGGCGGCGTGCTCATCGTGCCGAACTTCTCCGTCGGTTCGGTGCTCGCCACCCGCTTCGCCGCGGTTGCTGCCCGATTCTACGAGTCGATGGAGATCATCGAGGCGCACCACGAGGGAAAGGTCGATTCGCCTTCGGGCACTGCCGTGCGCACCGCCGAACTCATGGGCGAGGCGCGCGACGACCTCGGCCCGGTGAGTGCTCCACACACCGATCAGCGGGCGCGCGGCCAGCAGGTGTCGAGCATCCCCATTCACAGTGTGCGTATGCGCGGGGTCGTCGCGCGCCAGGAAGTGATCTTCGGTGGCGCGGGCGAAACCCTCCGGTTGACGCACGAAACTCTGTCGCCGTCCGCCTACGAACAGGGGATTCGCCTCGCGCTGCTCGCCGTGCTCGATCTGCGCGGAGTGACTGTGGGTCTCGACGCCCTTTTGTGTCTCGACAGCGGTTCGCCCAGCACATGAAAGCTCGTATTCCCGCTCTCGTCATGGCGGCGCTGCTTGCGCTGTATCTGATTTTCACCGCGCGGTACGCGCTCGTGCTTGTCACGCAGACGACAGGCGTGGGTGTATTCATCGGCGTGGCACTCGCCGTGCTCCCTGTAATTGGCGCGTGGGCGCTGATCGCGGAATTGCTCTTCGTCACCCGAGCCGAGCGACTGCTTCGACGGCTGCGCTCCGCTGATGCGTTACCGGTGGATGACCTGCCCCGGCTTCCGAGCGGACGCATCGATTCCGCAGCGGCCGACGCACAGTTTCCGGCCTATCGCGCCGCGGTCGAGAGCAATCTCGAATCGTGGGAAGCATGGCTGCTCCTCGGTCTCGCGTATGACGCGAGCGGCGATCGCAAGCGTGCGCGTTGGGCCGCGCGGGAGGCGATCCGTTTGTCTCGATCCTGAACGGCTCGACCGAGAACGTTGCTCCGCTAGCCGAACGCCTCGGCGATGGCTTTCTCCACGGTAGGGTGCCGAAAAGTGAAGCCATCAGCCGTCAGCTTGCCCGGTACGACCTTGGCGCTCGACAGCAGCAGATTACGACCAGCGTCGCCAAGAAGCTTGATCCCGACCTCAGGGAGCACGAGCAATTGCCGCCGGTGCAGAACGCGCGCCAATGTTCGAGTGATTCGATCGGCGGTGGCGGGCGTCGGGCCGGTGAGGTTCACCGGCCCGCTGAGCGTCGACCTGAGCAGATGCCGGATCGCGGCGGCCTCGTCATAAAGGCTGATCCACGACCAGTGCTGCCCGCCCGTTCCGAAGCGCGCGGCGAGCCCGAGCTTTGTCAGGGGCACGAGCGGCGTGAAAGCACCGCCATTCCCCACGACAATTCCAGTACGGAAGGTCACGACGCGAGTGGACGCCGGCGCGAGGTGGGCAGCGTGCTCCCACGCATCCACAACGTCGGGGAAGTAGCCGGTGCCCTTCGCTGAATCTTCGGTGAGCCGCTCACCCGGTCGGTCGCCGTAGAACCCGATTGCCGAGGCGTTGAGAAAGACCCGCGGCGGCGTACTCGCCATGCTCATCGCCTGGGCCAATGTCTGCGTCGCGGTCACCCGCGATGATCGGATCTCCTTCTTGTAGGCCGCGGTCCAAGGGATGCGGCCGGTGGTCGCGCCCGACAGGTTGATGACCGCATCCACCGAATCCAGCACGGCAAAGTCCACGATTTTCGATGCGGGAGCCCAATTGACCTCGCTAGCGCTGGCTGGCTGCCGCCGGACGAGTTTCAGGACCGTGTGGCCGTCTGCTTCCAGTTGCCGAACAAGCTCGGTACCGATCATTCCCGAGGCGCCGGAGATCAGCACGCGCATCGAGCCGCCGTCACCGCCCCGAGAGACCGGCGCGCGTTTCGCCACTAAGCGAGGCTGGCTTCGAGCGTGATCTTCACGCCTGCGAGAGCGCCTGAGACAGGACAGGTGCGCTTCGCTTCATCCGCTATGCGCTGAAAAACCTCGTCGCTGATGCCGGGCACCTTTGCGCTCACGAGGAGGTGGCTGCCGGTGATCCCCTCGCCAGGCACGAACGTCACGGCGGCGGTGACCTGGAGGCTCTCCGGAGGAGTGCTGTTGCTCGCCAGCAGATTCGAGAATTGCATCGAGTAGCACGCTGAGTGCGCTGCGCCGAGAAGCTCCTCTGGGTTTGTCAGACCGACCTGGCCTTCCGACCGCGCCTGCCATGTCACTGGGAATTCGGCCGCGTCGGACGAATCCAAGGATGTCGTGCCTTTGCCCGTGAACAGGTCGCCGAACCAGAGGGTGGTTGCTTCGCTCGTGAGTGCCATTGTTATGCCCTTTCGTCGTTCCCAGATTATGCCCGGGAACGCGCGAACGGCACGCCTTTACCGCGGGGAACCGCTTACCCAGCGGTTCCCCAGTCGCGTCGTGCGGGTCAGGCCTTGCAGGTCACGCCGTGCGGGTCGCCGCGTGCGGGTCGCCGCGTGCGTCACGCCTTGCGGGCGATGAGACCAGCGCGCGCGAGCAGCAGGTACATTTGGCAGCCGAGGCAGTAGGCGAACACTGAGTTGAGAAACGCGGCAATGAAGGCGGCGGATGCGGCAACCACGAGCGCGAACGGAACCCCGGCAAGGTGCAGCGCGATGCCCACACCCGTCACGATGAGCCCGACGAGTTGCGCGAACGTCGGCGGAGCCGGGTCTTCGAGTTCGGCGGGCGGCGCGAGACGAGGGCGGACCGCCTTGGCGAACAGCAGCCCGTAGGGGTGACGACGTACGCCGGCGAAGGCGCCCCAAGCGAACAGGAGCGCGATGGCCAGCAGGAGGAGGAAGGCCGGGTCGGACGCGCGAGCGGTGAAGGATTGGGCGGGAACGGCATCCGCGGTAGTCAGGCCGATTCCGACGACGACCAGGAGCAGAACTGACGTGATCGCGGCGCCGAAACGCGGACCTCGCGGGTCGATGCCGGCCGCGGGAGAAGTGGGGGTGCTCATGAGTCCTCGATTATGACGGTGGTCGGGTTTGACGGTGGCTGTCTGTCTGTGTGTTTGAGGCCAGCGTTGACGGTTGCAGCCAGCGGTCAGCCGGCGGAAACGGACTGTGCCTGGGGGCGACCAAGCACGCGTTCGATTTCTGCGACGACGACGTCGCGGCGCACCGCGCCACCGATTCGCGCTCGCACGGCACCGCGGTGGTCCAGCACAAATGTGGTCGGCGTTTGCAGGATGTTGAACTGCGACGCGATGTCTGGCCGGTGCGTCACGTCAAGGTCGATGTGCTGAACGTCGGGGAGGTCGTTTGCTAGGCGGTGCAGCACGTGGTGGCTCGCCTTGCAGGGCGCGCAGAATTCCGTGGAGAACTGCAGCAGCGTTGCCCGGCCGGCCAGCGGCACCTCGCTCAATCGCACGAACTCGCCGGAGCCTCGGCGCGCCCGGCCGGTGGTGAGTTTCCACACAACGCCAAGGATCGTCGCGAGGGCGACGAGTCCGATGAGGACGGCGAATATGGCGGAGGGCGTCATGATCATTCCAGCGTATGCATCCGGATCGGAGGATGCTGGGATGTGACGGCCTATTACACGGGTAGACGGCGTGCCGGGGTGCACGTCACTTCGCTAGGGTGAAGGCCGTGGCTGCCGAAATCCAATTCCGTTCCGATGTGACCGTGGAGCTCGTGCGTTCGAGCGCGAGTGACGCCGACGTGCTGTTCGCTGCGAGAGTCTCGACCCAGGGTGAGCAGACCCTCGAAGCAGCACAGGATGCGCACGTCGACACATCGCGCAGCAAAGGCCTGATCAATTATCTGATGCGCGATCGTCACGGATCGCCGTTCGAGCACAACTCGATGACGTTCTATGTGCAAGCGCCGATCTTCGTTTTCCGCGAGTTCATGCGGCACCGCATCGCGTCCTACAACGAGGAAAGCGGGCGCTACCGCGAGCTCAATCCGGTCTTCTACGTGCCGGCGCCCGAACGCAACCTTGTGCAGGTCGGTAAGCCGGGCGCGTACGAGTTCCTTCCCGGGTCGCCCGAGCAGTCCGAACTCGTGTCGTCAGAAGTGCGTGCGGTCTGCACGGAAGCGTTCGCGTCGTATCAGCGGATGCTCGACGCCGGGATCGCGCGCGAAGTGGCGCGGATCGTGCTCCCGCTCACGATCTACTCCTCGATGTACGTCACCATGAATGCTCGCTCGCTGATGAACTTCCTCTCGCTGCGCACCAAGCGCGAGGGCACACACTTCCCATCCTTCCCGCAGCGTGAAATCGAGATGGCGGCAGAACAGATGGAAACGGCCTGGGCCGAGCTCATGCCGCTCACCTTCGATGCGTTCAACGGAAATGGGCGAGTAGCGCCCTAGCCGCGCTCACCCCTCCCGTCTCTGAGTTCCTAAAGTCGGCACTGACGGCGGCACGCCGCGCCACGCCGCCGCTGGCGCGGCGCGGCGCGCCGGCTGCCGACTTTGGTGCGGGGGCGGAGGGTGCGCGCGGCGTCGGTTCTCCACAATGGCGACCAGCTGCGTCGCATCCACAGACAGGAGTCGTTCGCAACCCGTCGCCGGTCGCAGCGGAGAGCATCGGCTCATGCTCTCCATCGCGAATGAGATTCGGCAGCTCGGGGGCGCCGCCCACGTCGCCACACTGCGGGAGCGCGGCGTGTCGTCCGCGGCCGTCCGCAGCGCCGCGCGATCCGGGCGCATCATTCGAATCCGTCGCGGGTGGTACGCGGCCCGTGATCTTCACCCCGACGTCGTGCGCGCGATTCGAGTCGGCGGACGCCTCGGCTGCATCTCGGGATGCGCGGTCCACGGGCTCTGGACGCCGAACGACGGACTTCACGTCATCATGCGCCACGGAGCTCGGCACCTCAAACATCCTGACGATGGCGCGCGCATCGATGGGACGACCAAACCGCGCGGACTCGTTCTCCACTGGGGCGCAGACAGCGACGACCGTGACTTGGTCAGCATCGGCGAATGTCTCATCCAAGCGCTGGAGTGTCAGCCGCCCGATCTTGCTTTCGCAATCCTCGAGTCGGCGCTGCACCGCGGGATGCTGTCGATGGCTTCCCTTCGTGACATCGCGCAACGAGTGCCTCGCCGCCGGGCCCTCGTCGAGAGCGCGGACTCCCGCGCCGAGAGCGGAACCGAATCGGTGTTCCGATATCGCATCCTCCTGGTGTTCCCCGGACTGACGATCCGTGCACAGGTTGACCTTCCTGGCGTCGGTCGGGTGGATTTCGTGATCGGCGACCGGCTCGTGATCGAGATCGACAGTGAGGCGCACCATGGCGCAGCCGCGAATCGCATGCGCGACCTGCGTCGGGATGCAGCAGTCGCGGCCTTCGGAGGGATAACACTGCGATTCGACTACAGGCAGGTGTTCGGGGAGTGGCATCTCGTGGAGGCCGCTGTGCGAACGGTCGTCGAGCGCGGGCAGCACATGTCGACTCCGCCCGCGAGTCGCGCATAGAGCCACGAGAACTACGAGAGGGGGAAGCGAGTGGCGGCCAGCGGCGCGGGCATCGGAAACCGGGGCGAAACCGATAGCCTGTAATCCGTGTCAACTCCTGAAAACCCCTTCGGCCAGGTTCTCGTAGCGCTCGTGACTCCGTTCACGTCTGATGGAGAGGTCGACTGGAACGACGTCGAGAAGCACATCGACGACGTGATCACTGCGGGCGCCGACGGCATCGTCGTCACCGGCACCACAGGTGAGACGAGCACTCTCACTGACCCGGAGAAGCTCAAGCTCGTGCAGGTGGGCAAGGCGGTGGCCGGCAACCGCGCGAAGATCATCACCGGCGGCGGGTCCAACGAGACCGCCCATGCCATTCAGCTCGCCAAACTGAGCGCGAAGGCCGGTGCTGACGGCAACATGATCGTCACGCCGTACTACAACAAGCCGACACAAGCGGGCGTGCTCACCCACTTCCGCATGATCGCCGACGCGACCGATCTCCCCGTCATCCTCTACGACATCCCGGGCCGCACCGGCATCCCGATCACCTATGAAACCCTGCTGCGTGCCGCGAAACACCCCAACATCCTTGCGGTCAAGGATGCCAAGGGCGACCTCGCCGAGGTTAGCCGCGTTCTCAATCAGACCGATCTCTTCTATTTCTGCGGTGACGACTCCAACGTCTTGCCGAGCCTTTCGATCGGCGCGACCGGACTCATCGGGGTGACCGCCAATATCGCGGCCACCCCATACCGACACATGATCGACGCCGTGAACGCGGGCGATCTGACGACGGCCACCGCCGCGCACAAGGCACTCGAGCCGCTCGTGCGGGCCACAATGACGCACGTGCCGGGCACAGTCGCCACGAAGTACATCCTGCACGGCCTCGGCCGCATCCACTCGCCACGCGTGCGCCTGCCTCTCGTGGGCCCGGAGGAGTGGGAAGCGGCTCAGATCGAAGACGAGATCGATCTCGTCAAGAACATCCCCGGTGTCGACTTCCGCAATTTCCGTCCCGACCGCAATGCGGCCGCAGGCGGGGCATTGCCCAAGATCGCCGGCACGACGCGCTAGTCGCGACCCACGAAGATCACGCGCGAACCGACCCGCAAGGAACGAATGCCTACCACCGTGTACGACCCAGCACCGCTCCGCCCGGGAACCCTCCGCGTCATCCCGATCGGCGGTCTCGGCGAGATCGGTCGAAACATGACGTCCTTCGAGATCGACGGCAAGATTCTCATCGTGGACTGCGGCGTGCTGTTCCCCGAAGAGCATCAGCCTGGCGTCGACCTGATCCTTCCCGACTTCTCGCCCATCAAAGACCGCCTCGATGACATCGTCGGCGTCGTGCTCACGCACGGCCACGAAGATCACATCGGCGCCGTGCCGTACCTGCTCAGGCTGCGGAAGGACATCCCTTTGATTGGCTCCACGTTGACGCTTGCGCTCATCGAAGCGAAGCTCAAGGAGCACCGGATTTCGCCCTACACGCTCACCGTCGCCGAGGGCCAAGCCGAGAAACTCGGCCCGTTCGATCTGGAGTTCGTGGCGGTTAACCACTCGATCCCGGATGCGCTAGCCGTTGTCATTCGCACCATTGCCGGCGTCGTGTTGCACACCGGCGACTTCAAGATGGACCAGCTTCCGCTCGATGGTCGCTTGACCGATCTACGCGCCTTCGCGCGCCTCGGTGAAGCCGGCGTCGATCTATTTCTCTCCGACTCGACGAACGCCGACGTGCCCGGGTTCACCCCGCTGGAGCGCGACATCGGACCAGTACTCGAATCCGTGATCTCCAAGGCACCGCGTCGCGTGATCGTGGCGAGTTTTTCCAGCCACGTGCACCGCGTGCAGCAAGTGCTCGACGCGGCCGCGGCCAACGGTCGTCGCGTCGTGCTCATGGGCCGGTCGATGGTGCGCAACATGGGTATTGCGGCAGACCTGGGCTACCTCAAGGTGCCCGACGGTGTGCTTCTCGATGCCAAGAAAGCCGCTGATCTGCCCGACGAGCGACTCGTTTACATGAGCACCGGTTCCCAGGGCGAGCCGATGGCGGTACTCGCCCGCATGGCCAATCTCGAGCATCAGATCGAAATCGGCAAGGGCGACACGGTGATCCTCGCCTCGAGCCTCATTCCGGGCAACGAGAATGCCGTCTACCGGGTTATCAACGGTCTGATCAAGCTCGGCGCCAACGTTGTGCACAAGGCCAACGCGAAAGTTCACGTCTCCGGGCACGCCGCCGCGGGCGAATTGCTCTACTGCTACAACATCCTGAAGCCGAAGAACGTTCTCCCCGTGCACGGCGAATACCGACACCTCGTTGCCAATGCCAAGCTCGCTATCGAGACGGGCGTTCCGGAGGAGAACACGATCATCGCCGAAGACGGCACGGTCATCGACTTGCGCGACGGCGAAGCAACGGTCGTCGGCCAGCTCGACCTCGGCTACGTCTATGTCGACGGTTCGAGCGTCGGTGAGATCACGGATGCCGACCTCAAAGACCGCCGCATCCTCGCCGAAGAGGGTTTCATTTCCATCTTCGTGGCCGTCGACGCTCAGACCGGCAAGGTCATCGTCGGGCCGGAGATCCACTCGCGTGGATTCGCGGAAGACGACAGCGTATTCGACTCGGTTCGCCCGATGGTGATCAAAGCGCTCGTTGATGCCGCCGCGAACGGCACTCGTGATCCGCACGCGTTCAGTCAGGTGGTGCGTCGCACGGTCGGGCGTTGGGTGAACACACAGCACCGCCGCCGCCCGATGATCGTTCCAGTGGTGATCGAGGCGTAGCCCGTCGACGACACCCGCCGCTGGCGGAGGGTGTCGCTCCGCCGTCACGACGGATGCCGCGAGTACCGTGGTCGGCATGGCATCGAGCACCAGATCGAACTCGCGTGCCCGCACGTCGTCGTCGCGGGGGAGTGACGCCCCCACCAAGCGACTGCCGTCAACGCGCGGCTCACGCACACCCCCACCCGAGCCGAAGCAGGGGCTTCTCGTGGGCATGTGGATGGGCCTGGCCCACCTGACCGGCGGCGCGTTCCGGGTGCTGGGCAAAGAGACGCTGGCCAAAGACGAGCGTCGCGACGGTGTGCCGTTCTTCATCTTCGTGCTCGCGGTCATCGGCGCCGTCGTTGAGTGGTTCAATCCCAACGACCCGGTGGCGGTCGCGCTCGACGCCTTCACATTCGGAGGGATTTTCGGTCGGGTAGCCTTCGCGCTGCCGGTCATCATGGTCGTCTTCGCGGCGTGGCTGTTCCGGCATCCGTCGAGCGTTCACGACAACGGGCGAATCGGCATCGGCCTCGGCATCATGCTGATAAGCGTCAGCGGCATGTGCCACATCTTCGGCGGTCAACCTGCGCCAACCGACGGCATGGAGCGCCTCGCGCTCGCTGGCGGCCTCATCGGCTGGGTGCTGGCCGCGCCGCTCATCGCCATCGGCACCGCCTATCTCGCGACACCGGTGGCCATCGTGCTTCTCGTCCTGTCGGTGTTCATCGTTACCAAGACGCCGCCGAACCGTGTTGGTCCGCGCCTGCGCGAGCTCTATTCCTATCTGTTCGGGGCGGAACTCGCCGAGCCAGACACGAAGCCGGGTGCAAAGCCGAGCGGCACGGTCGAGTTCGGCGACCTGGGCGACCTCGGTATCGACGCGGACGAGGCGGCGAGCCTGCCATGGTGGCGGCGCAACAAGTCCATGCGGGAGAACGACCCGGCATTTGACAGCCCCGTCGTTTCCGAGGCCAGGGCCATGACCCCCACGGCGATGACGCCGACAACCTCGGTGCCAGAGGACGATCAGGAGTTCGGCATCGAACTCCTCGAGGAGCTCGTGAAGGCAGAAGAGGCGGTCGAGCGTTTCACCGGTGAGGTCGACACGGGCGCGACCGGCCTGCAAGAAGACGCCCCGGGTCTCCTGCCGGGGTTCACCCAAGGCGTCGTCGAGAAGGGTGACGCGGGAGAGTTCGAGAAAGCGCCCGCCCCGACCATCCGCCGACCGGCGGCTCCCTACCGACTGCCCGCCGCGTCGCTGCTTGCCGCAGGCACGCCGCCCAAGTCCCGAAGTAAAGCGAACGACGAGGTCGTTGCCTCGATCACGGAGGTGCTTCGCCAGTTCCAAGTGGATGCCGCCGTCACCGGCTTCACCCGCGGTCCCTCCGTCACGCGCTATGAGCTTGAACTCGGGCCGGGGGTGAAGGTCGAGCGCGTGACCGCGCTTGCCCGCAACATCAGTTATGCCGTGGCGAGCAATGAAGTCACCATCCTCTCGCCCATTCCCGGCAAGAGCGCGATCGGCGTGGAGATCCCCAACAAAGACCGCGAGATCGTGTCTCTCGGCGACGTGCTGCGGTCGCGCGAATCTGCGCACAGCGAGCATCCAATGACGATCGGCGTCGGCAAGAATGTCGAAGGCGGCTTCGTCGTCGCCAACCTCGCCAAGATGCCCCACCTGCTCGTCGCTGGTTCGACCGGGTCGGGAAAGTCGAGTTTCGTGAACTCGATGATCACCTCGCTGCTGATGCGGGCGAGGCCCGCCGAGGTGCGGATGGTGCTGATCGACCCGAAGCGCGTCGAGCTCTCGATCTACGCTGGCGTGCCTCACTTGATCACCCCCATCATCACGAATCCCAAAAAGGCGGCCGAGGCGCTGCAGTGGGTCGTCAAAGAGATGGACATGCGCTACGACGATCTGGCAAGTTTCGGCTTCCGCCACATCGACGACTTCAACCGCGCGGTCACGGCCGGTGAGCTGGTGCTCCCCGAGGGCAGCGAGCGCGTGCTGAAGCCATACCCCTATCTGCTCGTCGTCGTCGATGAGCTCGCCGACCTCATGATGGTCGCGCCGCGAGACGTTGAAGATTCAATTGTCAGAATCACCCAGCTCGCGCGTGCATCCGGTATCCACCTCGTGCTGGCGACCCAGCGCCCGTCTGTGGATGTGGTAACCGGTCTGATCAAGGCGAACGTGCCATCGCGGCTCGCGTTCGCGGTGAGCAGCATGACCGACTCACGCGTCATCCTCGACCAGCCCGGCGCAGACAAGCTCATCGGCCAGGGCGACGCACTGTTCCTCCCCATGGGCACATCGAAGGCCGTGCGCGTGCAGGGCGCGTGGGTGAGCGAACACGAAGTCGCGGCCGTCGTGCAGCACGTGATCGGGCAGGCTGTGCCCGACTACCGCGAAGACGTTGCAGTGACGGCGGAGAAGAAACAGATCGATGCCGACATCGGCGACGACCTCGAGTTGTTGCTGGCCGCCGCCGAGCTGATCGTGAGCACTCAGTTCGGGTCGACGTCGATGCTCCAACGAAAGCTCCGAGTGGGCTTCGCCAAGGCAGGACGGCTCATGGACCTCCTCGAATCGCGCGAGATTGTCGGCCCCTCGGAGGGGTCGAAGGCACGAGACGTGCTCGTCTCCGTCGAGCAATTGCCGGGCGTGCTCGCGAAACTGCGCGGGCAGGATGAAGCAACCCCGGCGAAGCAGTCCGCCCCGTCGAGCGCACTTCACGCGTCAGCTGCCGTTCACGATCCGGTCGCCGAGATGACCGCGGGATATCCTGAATACGAGGTATCCCCGGACGAGGATGCCTGGAGCCTGACGGGTAGGGAGTAGGCCTGTGAGTCAGCCGAATCCCAGCGCGCAATCGCTTCGCAGTCGTTTGAACGGGCGGGTTTTTCGTTCGGGTGATTCTCCGGCAAGCGATGCGAACATCGCCAACATCATCACCGTCGTGCGCATTCTTCTCGCGCCCGTGTTCTTCATCGTGCTACTCGCCGACAATGGAGCAGACGATGCCGGTCGCTGGATTGCCGCAGTCATGTTCGTCGTGCTGATCGCCACCGACAGCCTTGACGGGCTGCTCGCGCGGCGCAATAACCTGATCACCAATGTCGGGATCATCCTCGACCCCATTGCCGACAAGGTGCTGACCGGAGGCGCTCTGATCGCACTGTCGATCCTCGGCGACGTCTGGTGGTGGGTGACGATCGCTATCCTCGCCCGCGAACTGGGCATCACCGCCTTCCGTTTTGCCGTCATCCGCGACCGGGTCGTGCCTGCGTCTCGCGGGGGCAAGCTGAAGACCATAGTTCAGTCGGTGGCGATCGCGCTCTACCTGTTCCCGCTGTCGCTAGTGGTCGGCGACTGGATCGCCTACGTCAACGCCATCGCGATGGGCGCAGCGCTGGTGCTCACACTGGCAACCGGGCTCGACTACCTTGCGCGCGCACACGCGGCAGCTCGGCGGCCAGCATTGTGAGCAATCTCGCCGCCGACATCGTGCACTCTCTCGTTCAGCGACACCGCACGATCGCGGTGGCCGAGTCGATCACGGGAGGGTTGCTCGTGGCCGAACTCATCCGGACCCCGGGGGCGTCCGCCGCGGTCCTCGGCGGGATTGTTGCCTACAGCACAGAGCTTAAGCATTCCCTGCTCGGCGTGGATGCCCAGTTGCTCGCCGCACACGGTCCGGTGCATGCGGACGTTGCGGCTCAGATGGCGGCGCGCGTTCGCGAGCGGCTTGCTGTCGATGGGCATCCTGCGCACATCGGTGTGGCGACAACGGGCGTCGCGGGACCGGATCCTCAAAACGGGATCTCCCCGGGTGTTGCTTATGTCGGCGTCGCCATCGATGGCGACGTGCGCACCAAGCACCTTCACCTCACGGGAAGCCGCGACGAGATCCGCTCGGCGGTTGCGATGGCGGCCCTCGAACTGATCGCGGAGGCGATCGCTCGCGAGGCTCGAATCGCGCCGACCGGCGACGCCTGACACTGCGTGTGTCCGCGGGAATACATGCGATTTCGATCTCGTTACAACTGTCAGATTCACACACCGCTAACAGAGAGCACTGGTTAGAGTTCTCCTAAGAGTTGCAGGTAGTGTGTCTCACCCAAGAACTACGTCGGACGATTAGTGAAAAAGGAGGGTCCAATGGTTCTGGTTCGTCAAGAAATCGGTGACGTACTCCGTGACTTCCGGTTGCAAAAGGGCCGCACCCTCCGTCAGGTTGCGAGCAAGGCAAGCGTTGCACTCGGCTACTTGAGCGAGGTCGAGCGGGGTCAGAAAGAAGCGAGTTCCGAGATTCTCGCGTCCGTCGCCGAGGCTCTCGAGACTCCAATCTCCGTCATCATGCGCGAAGTAGGCGACCGCCTCGCAGTTCTCGAGGGGCTCCACCCCATTCCCGACACCGTGCCCGACGAACTTGTCACCGGTTATGCCGCTGGCGCCGACTTCGACGCTTCGGCGTTCGACGCCAAGGTGCTGGTGCGCTAGGCACCCACAGAAGTAGCACCCACAGGGGTGTTCGAATCGCCCCGGGTGCGCCCGGGGCGATTCGTCGTCTAGCGTGGGTTTCATGCGAGTGAGCCAGTTCTGGATGGCGGTCACCGATGAGTTCGGTGATTACGGCAGCGTTCTCACCCACGATCTCATCCTCGGCGACATCGGCGGGATGACGGCGGAGCAAGCGATTAAGGCCGGAGTGAACACCCGAGAAATATGGTTCGCTCTCTGTCGCGCCAACGATGTGCCTGCCGAACGCTGGCACGGCGTGGGAATTCGGGCTCCACGAAACACGTGATTGGTCGGCGACACGCCACGCAGTCTTAGAACATTTGTTCGGATGTGACTAGGCTCGTCCACAGCGGCTATCGAAAACGAGTTTCTCACGGGGCGCGCGTGTTTCGACGCATTGTCGGACGGCGAGCGTAGCGTTGCTCTCGTTCGCAGATGACCGCGACCAGCCTTTGTCGGGAGGCTGGGGGCCTGGCACCATCGGCCCCCGGTATGCGAGAGACACGATGTGTTTCCCGCGACGCGCGTAAGCGCGGAGAGCGACAGCCTATGGGCAGCCATCGGGTCCAGACCCACAATGCACTGAGGAGACAGAGATGCCATCACCGGCAGATCGCGAAAAATCACTGGAAACTGCGCTCGCGCAAATCGATCGTCAGTTCGGCAAGGGCTCTGTCATGCGCCTCGGAAGCGACGAGCGCGCACCGGTCGAGGTGATCCCAACGGGATCGATCGCGCTCGACGTCGCCTTGGGCATTGGCGGCCTCCCGCGCGGCCGAATCATTGAGATCTATGGTCCCGAATCGTCGGGTAAAACCACCCTCACGTTGCACGCGATCGCCAACGCTCAGCGCAACGGCGGTATCGCGGCGTTCGTCGATGCAGAGCACGCGCTCGATCCCGAGTATGCCAAGAAGCTCGGTGTCGACATCGACGCACTTCTCGTGTCGCAGCCCGACACGGGAGAACAGGCGCTGGAGATCGCCGACATGCTCGTGCGCTCCGGATCGATCGACCTCATCGTCATCGACTCAGTAGCCGCTCTTGTGCCGCGCGCCGAGATCGAGGGCGAAATGGGCGATTCGCATGTCGGGCTTCAGGCTCGACTGATGTCCCAAGCGCTCCGCAAGCTCACCGGCGGATTGAGCCAGACCAACACCACCATGATCTTCATCAACCAGTTGCGAGAGAAGATCGGGGTGTTTTTCGGCAGTCCCGAGACGACCGCCGGTGGAAAGGCGCTCAAGTTCTACGCGTCGGTGCGCTTGGACATCCGCCGGATCGAAACGCTCAAAGACGGCACCGACGCTGTCGGCAACCGCACGCGTGTGAAGGTCGTCAAGAACAAGATGGCTCCGCCGTTCAAGCAAGCAGAGTTCGACATTCTCTATGGGATTGGCATTTCGCGAGAAGGCAGCCTCATCGACTTCGGCGTCGAGCACGGCATCGTGCGCAAATCGGGCGCGTGGTACACCTACGACGGCGACCAACTCGGTCAGGGAAAAGAGAACTCCCGCAAATTTCTGCTTGAGCATGCCGACATCGCGCTCGACATCGAACAGAAGATCATGCTCAAGCTTGGCATTGGAGCAGAAGCTCGAGCCGCAAACGCGGCTGCAGCGAAGGCAGCCGAGGCGGAAGCCAAGGCGGGCGGCGCGCCGGGTGCGGCAATAGAGGCCAAGGTCGAGTCGATTTCGGGCAAGCTGACGGCTCGCAAGGCCTCAGGGCAGTAATGCAACGGGTGACCGGCGCCAACGGTGCGAGCGATTCGCGCGGCGAACGACTGGCGCCGGTCACCTACCTGCCGGGCGCACAATCGGTAACGCCCGACCCCGACCCACGCGCTGATCCCCGTCGAGATCGCCAGCGACCGGGCCGCTCGTTCGATCGCATCAGCAACGTGAGCATGTACGCCCTTGCCCGGCGTGCGATGTCGATCGCCGACATGCGCGACTACCTCGTGACTCGCGAGTTCGAGGCCAACGACATCGACATCGAGCTCGAACGGCTGATCAGCGCCGGGCTTCTTAACGATGTCGATCTGGGTCGCACGCTCTCGCGCCGGTTGCAGGAGCGCAAGGGCCTGGGTCGCACAGCCCTCATCGGTGAACTGCGTCGCAAACGGCTCGACCCAGTCGCGATCGAGACCGTTGTGGCCGAACTCGATTCCAGCGGTGACGACGAACGCGCGCTCGAACTGGCAATGCGGCGCGCCCCGCAACTCGAACGGCTGGATGCGGAAACAGCGCGTCGTCGACTAGGGGCCTTTCTGATGCGCAAGGGCTACTCCGGAGAGATTGTGCAACGCGCACTTGAGGCGGCACTGCCTCGCAGTGCGGGAACGCCTCGATCGGGGTTCTCCAGCGGGTCGCGAAACCGCGGATCGTCGGGTGGTCCCGTCTTTCGCTGAGCGCAACGCGAGGCGGCTTTACACTGAGAGAATCATGACTTTGCTCGCTCCGACCGTTGACCAGTCTTCTGGCGCCATCACCCGCACCTACGAAGTGCGTACCTTCGGCTGCCAGATGAACGTGCACGACTCCGAGCGATTGAGCGGCTCTCTCGAAGCAGCGGGCTACGTGCGCGCGACCGATGGGCATCCCGATGTCGTCGTGATCAACACCTGCGCGGTGCGCGAGAATGCCGACAACAAGCTCTACGGCAACCTCGGACATCTCGCATCGGTCAAGCGAAAGCACGACGGGATGCAGATCGCCGTGGGTGGGTGTCTCGCGCAGAAAGACAAGTCCACGATTCTCGAGAAGGCGCCGTGGGTAGACGTGGTCTTCGGCACGCACAACATGGGCGCCCTCCCCGCACTCCTCGAGCGGGCACGACACAACGGCGAAGCGCAACTGGAGATTCTCGAATCTCTCGACGTATTCCCATCGACGTTGCCCACTCGACGCGAATCCAGCCACAGCGGCTGGGTTTCTATTTCCGTCGGATGCAACAACACCTGCACGTTCTGCATCGTCCCCGCTCTGCGCGGCAAGGAGAAAGACCGCCGCCCAGGCGACATCCTCACCGAAGTACAGGCCCTCGTCGATGATGGCGCCATCGAAGTCACCCTGCTCGGGCAGAACGTCAACTCCTACGGTGTGGAATTCGGCGACCGGCTCGCGTTCGGAAAGCTCCTCCGCGCGGTCGGCGCGATCGAAGGACTAGAGCGAATTCGCTTCACCAGCCCCCACCCCGCGGCGTTCACTGACGACGTCATCGACGCAATGGCGGAGACTCCGAACGTCATGCCGCAATTGCACATGCCGCTCCAATCAGGATCCGACCGCATCCTCAAAGAAATGCGCCGCAGCTACCGGTCGGAGAAGTTCCTCGGAATTCTGAATCGAGTGAGGGCGAAAATCCCGAATGCCGCGATCACCACCGACATCATCGTCGGCTTCCCGGGCGAGACCGAAGAAGACTTCGCACACACGCTCCGTGTCGTCGAAGCAGCCCGCTTCGCTTCCGCGTTCACCTTCCAGTATTCGATCCGACCGGGCACACCCGCGGCCACCCTGCCCCACCAGCTGCCCAAGACCGTCGTGCAAGAACGTTACGAGCGACTCGTCGCGTTGCAAGACCACATTTCGTGGGAAGAGAATCGCGCACAGGTGGGCCGGGCGGTTCAGGTGCTCGTCTCGGCCGATGACGGCAAGAAGGCGAGCCTTACCCACCGCATGTCCGGTCGCGCCGAAGACGGCCGGCTCGTGCACTTCGATGTGCCGGGCGCGGGAGATCGACCGCGGCCTGGTGACGTGGTGACGGTCGAAGTGACCGACGCGAAGCCGTTCCATCTCCTGGCAGACACTGCGGCGGGAGCGACTCTGAGCATCCGTCGTACGCGGGCCGGAGACGCGTGGGACCGCCTCGAAGCAGAATCCTGCGGAGTGCCGGCACCACGGGGCGCCGTCGCGTCAACGGCGGGCCGGGTCTCGCTCGGTCTTCCCGTCCGGCGCGTCTGACGACATGCTCGTCGCCATTGTCGGCGCGACGGGAACGGGAAAGTCCGAGCTGTCGCTGCTCATAGCGGAGCGCTTGGCTGCGGCCGGCCAACCCGCCGAGATCGTCAACGCTGACGCGATGCAGTTGTATCGCGGCATGGATATCGGCACGGCAAAACTGGCGGGACCTGAACGGCGGGGCATCCCGCACCACCTGTTCGATGTGCTCGACGTGATCGACGAAGCAAGCGTGGCCCGGTATCAGTCAACCGCTCGGGCGACGATCCTCGACATTGTCGCGCGGGGAGCCATCCCCGTTTTGGTGGGCGGCTCCGGCCTCTACATTTCGTCAGTGATCACCGATTTCCAGTTCCCCGTGCGAGACGCGGGGCTGCGGGCCACCCTCGAAGCGGATCTCGAGCGAGAAGGGCCGGGGATGATGTACCGCCGGCTTCACGAGGTCGATCCCGCCGCGGCCACAGCTATTGGCGCGAGCAACGGGCGGCGACTCGTGCGTGCGCTGGAGGTTGTGACGCTCACGGGCGCGCCATTCGGATCCGGCCTTCCCGACGAGAACCGCGAATGGATGCCGACCGTCTCCATCGGCCTTCGCTCCCCGCGGTCCGAACTCGTCGCTCGCCTCGACGAGCGGGTCGAACGGATGTGGGCGGCTGGGCTCGTCGACGAGGTGCGCGGTCTGCGTGAAGTGGGTCTTGAGCGAGGCGTGACCGCATCGCGCGCGATCGGCTATGCGCAGGCGATCGCTCAACTTCGCGGAGAGGCGACCGAGTCCGAAGCTATCGCGGCAACGCAAGCGCTCACCCGCAAGTACGCGCGTCGCCAGGTGAGCTGGTTCCGTCGCTACGAGCGGATCCGCTGGCTCGAGGCCGGTGACCCCGGCAACACCGAGTCAGCTATCGCCGCCATCGACGCACGGTCGGAGCGCCCTCTGCCCCCCGCGGATACGATGGAGAGGTGAGCACCTCCATTCACTTCACCAAAGGACACGGTACGGGCAACGACTTCGTGTTGTTCTCCGATCCGGATGGCGAGGTCACCCTTTCCCCGGCGCAGATCGCGGCGATCGCCGACCGTCACTTCGGGGTGGGCGGTGACGGGGTCATCCGCGCGGTGCGCTCGACAAACCTCCCCGATGGTGCGGCCGCTCTCGCGGAAGATGAGACCGCCGAGTGGTTCATGGATTATCACAACGCCGACGGAAGCCCCGCGGAAATGTGCGGCAACGGCATTCGGGTGTTCGCCAGGTACTTGCTCGACAACGAACTCGCGACCCTCGGTGAGGGCGAAACCATGTCGATCGGCACGCGCAGCGGTGTGCGTGACGTGCAACGAAACCGCACTGGGTTTCAGGTGGATCTCGGCCGGTGGCGATTGGTTGATGTCGAGGCGACGGTGCGCGCCCGCAATTTGCCGGTCGCGCGTCCCGGCCTCTCGCTTGATCTGGGCAACCCGCACGTCGTCATCGCGCTCGCGAGCGATGACGAACTGGATTCGCTCGATCTCGGCTACATTCCCGTCGTTGATCCGGCGCCCGAGAATGGCACGAATGTCGAGTTCGTTGTGCCGGCCGAACCGCTCGTTGTCGACGGCGTCGGACGAATCCGCATGCGGGTGCACGAGAGAGGTAGCGGCGAAACCCTCAGTTGCGGCACCGGCGCCGCCGCAGCAGCGCTCGCGACGCGGCACTGGGCAGGGGCGGGCGCGCCTCATCAATGGCGTGTCGAAGTGCCCGGCGGAGTCGTTGGGGTGCGGATGTTCCCTGCCGAAGATGGGGAGCACGTCGCCTTGAGCGGACCCGCCGAACTCGTATTCACCGGCGCGCTGGAGCTATAAAGAATCGCGACTCCGCCAAACGCCCCCTACCCCCGCAACCGCACCCGAAGCACGCGATACCCCTTGCTCGTCGCGTGCCGCAGCACGCTGAAGTCGTCGGGGAAGGTTGCTTCCATCCAGCGGTGCAGAGAATCGGATCCGAGGTTGCGCTGCACGACGAGCCATGCGTCTGAGCCGGGCGTGAGGCGCGGTAGCCACCGTTCCAGTAGCTTGTGCAACTCTTCCTTGCCCACGCGAATCGGCGGGTTCGACCAGATCGTCCGAAATCGGACGTCGTCGGGAACATCGGCGGGGAGAACAGCGTTGATGTTCGTGAGGCCGAGCTTGGCGGCGTTGGAACGCACCAGTTCGAGCGAGCGCTCGTTCACGTCGACCGCCCAAACAGTGGTTCGGGGGGATTCGAGAGCGAGGGTCAGTGCGATCGGCCCCCAACCGCAGCCGAGGTCGAGCACGTCACCGCCGGGCGGGGGCGGGGGAACGTTCGATAGCAGCACCCCAGTGCCGACATCGACGCGGTCGGGGCTGAAGACGCCTCCGGCTGTGCTGACCTCGTACTCCGTACCCGCGAGGGTTGCCCGAATCGTGCGCAATTTGAGCACACTCGCGGGCGACGACGAGAAATAGTGCTCATTGGGCATGCAGAGAACTTACCGAAGACCAAGCAAGTAGGGTGAATCCATGGACGAGCAGCAGGATGACGGGCTCGTGACCGATCCGACAGACGACATGGTGCGTCGGGTTCTCGCCACGAGCGACGCACACGCCGCGGGCGTGTCGCGCTTCGGCGCGACGAAGGCGCAAGCACTGCAGGGCGATTCGGTGAACTCCGACGACCGTGACGGAGACCAGTTCGATCGCGAAGATCGTGCGGCGCTTCGTCGCGTTTCGGGGTTGTCGACCGAGCTGGAAGACGTCACTGAGGTCGAATACCGTCAACTCCGTCTCGAGAACGTCGTGTTGATCGGGGTTTACTCCCAAGGCACGGTGGATGACGCCGAGAACTCGCTGCGCGAACTCGCGGCGCTGGCCGAGACGGCCGGCGCCAACGTGCTGGACGGTCTGCTCCAGCGCCGGCCGCATCCCGACCCGAGCACCTATCTCGGCAAAGGCAAGGCGCAGGAGCTTCGCGGTGTCGTTCAAGCGCTCGGCGCAGACACCGTTGTCGCCGACACCGAGTTGGCGCCAAGCCAACGGCGTGCGCTCGAGGATGTCGTGGGCGTCAAGGTCATCGACCGCACTGCGGTCATTCTTGACATTTTCAGCCAACATGCGAAGAGCCGGGAGGGCAAGGCGCAGGTCGAACTAGCCCAACTCGAATACCTGCTTCCGCGGTTGCGCGGTTGGGGTGAGTCGATGTCGCGCCAGGCCGGGGGGCAGGTCGGTGGCGCCGGCGCCGGAATGGGCAGCCGGGGGCCGGGTGAAACGAAGATCGAACTCGATCGCCGCCGCATCCACAACCGCATGTCGCGGTTGCGCAAGCAGATCAAAGGCTTTGCGCCGGCTCGCGAGGCGAAACGGGCGAACCGCAATCGCAATGACGTGCCGTCAGTGGCGATCACGGGGTACACGAACGCCGGCAAGTCTTCGCTGCTCAACCGGATCACCCGCGCGGGAGCGCTCGTCGAGAACGCCCTGTTCGCGACACTCGACACCGCTGTTCGGCGCACCCAGACAGATGACGGTCGCGGCTACACGCTCACCGACACCGTCGGCTTCGTGCGCAACTTGCCGCACCAATTGGTCGAGGCTTTCCGGTCGACGCTCGAAGAGATCGGCGATGCCGACGTGATCGTTCACGTCGTCGACGGTTCGCATCCTGACCCGGGAAGCCAATTGTCGACGGTTCGTGACGTGATAGGTGAGGTGGGCGCTCGTAATCTTCCCGAGATTGTCGTGTTCAACAAGTCCGACCTCGTCGACGACGATCAGAGGCTTGTGCTGCGTGGGCTCGAGCCGACCGCTATTTTCGCGTCGGCACGCACCGGCGAGGGCATTGACGAATTGCTCGAACGCATCTCATCGCTCGTGCCTGCCCCCACCGTGCGCCTCGATCTGCTTGTGCCGTACGATCGCGGTGAGGTCATCGCCGCGTTGCACGACAAGGGCAGTGTGCTGTCGACGCAATACGAAGAGACCGGAACACGCGTCGCCGTGCTGGTGTCAGAGACGACTGCGGCGAGCCTCGATTCCTTCGTCGTGCAGTCGAGCGACCCGCGCGCGTAATATTTCGCAGTGTTCTGCGCCGATCGTCGGTGCGCCGATAGTCTTGCGTCGTTGCGATGGGCGTCCGCCGATCGCACGGAGCGACAGCCGAGCCCGGCACCCGCCCATACCGTGACTTTTTCCGGAAGGGCTTTGGCGTGGCCACATTTTCGTTTGAGCTGTACCCTCCGCGGAGTGAAGCGGCGGAGCTGGGACTGTTCATTGCGCTCGAGAAGTTCGTTGCTGCCCGACCCGAATTCATCTCGGTAACGTACGGCGCGAGTGGTTCGTCCAGAGACTCCTCGCTCGGGGTGCTGCGGCGGTTGCAGGAGCTGGGTGCCCCGGCGATGGCCCACCTGACCTGTGTTGGTTCGACCTATTCCGAGGCCAGCGCTCTGATTCGGGAGTTTTTGGATGCGGGGATCACGAGCTTCCTGGCGCTCCGAGGCGATCCGCCGGAGTCACTCGCGGAGGGCGAAGAGTTTCTCGGCGAGCTGGGGAGTGCGGCCGAACTCGTGCAGCTGATGCACCGCGTGCAAAAGGAACGTGTGCCGTTCAACCAGGTCGAGGTTCCCGGTTTCCCCGGCGCGCGTCGTTTGCGCAAGGGCGACACGGTCACGATCGCTGTAGCCGCGTTTCCCAACGGGCATCCGCGATCCCGGTCGGCCAGTCAAGACATCGACACGCTGCTCGCGAAGCAAGCGGCTGGTGCCAACCTGGCGATCACCCAGTTGTTCTTCTACGCGGATGACTATCTCGGATTCGTTGACCGGGCCCGGGTCGCGGGCGTCACGATGCGCATCCTGCCCGGAATCATGCCCGTGCTCAGCCCCCGCCGGCTTCATCGCATCATCGAACTCACCGACGAGAAACTTCCCGAGGATCTGCTGAGGCGCTTGGAGTCCACCGACGACCCCGACGCGCAAGCGCAGATCGGTATCGATCACGCGACAGCGCTCGGGAGCGAGGTGCTCAAGGGTGGAGCATCTGGCCTGCATTTGTACACCTTCAATCGTCACGAGGCACCGCTCGCCGTCTTGGAGGGTGTCGGTCTTCTGGACACTGCCACGACGGGCGCCGCGTGACCTCGCTCTGACCTTTTTCACTTCTAGCGTTCGCTGACAAACCGAAGGAAAACCATGTCCGCAATCCCTGCTTTCCCGACCGGCACGATTCTTGGCTACCCGAGAATCGGCCGTCGCCGCGAGCTCAAGAAGGCCGTCGAGTCGTTCTGGGCAGGCGCAATCAGCGCCGAAGAATTGGAGGCGACCGCGCGCGAGTTGCGCGCAGTGACCCGGGAGCGTCTCGCTTCGCTCGGCCTCGGTCGCACCGACTCGTCCATCCCGGAGGCATTCTCCTACTACGACCAGGTGCTGGATGCAGCGGTCACCCTGGGCGCCGTTCCGACACGGTTCCGGTCGGTCATTGCCGACGACGGAACCGTCGATCTAGCCGGTTACTTCACTATCGCTCGCGGTGCGGGTGAGCACACCCCGGCCGAGATGACCAAGTGGTTCGACTCGAACTACCACTACCTCGTGCCGGAGATCGGGCCGGAGACCGAGTTCCGCTTCGCGTCTGACCGGCTACTTCGCGACGTAGCCGAGGCGACGATGTCGGGCTTCCGCACTCGACCCGTAATCGTCGGGCCAGTCACCTTCCTTCTGCTGTCGAAGCCGAGCGAATCCGCGCCGAGCGACTACCGACCACTCGATCGCCTCGACGACGTACTTCCCGTCTATGCCGAACTGATCGCCGGTCTCACCGCGGTCGGTGCCGAGTGGGTTCAATTCGACGAACCCGCCCTCGTGAGCGAGAGCATCGAGGTTCCGCGTGTCGACGTGCTCGACGCCATCGCGCGCGCGTACGCCGCTCTCGGGGCCGTTCCGGCCCGGCCGGCAATCTTTGTCGCCGCTCCCTACGGCAGTTTGGACGACGCCTTCCCGGTGCTCCTCGACAGTCCGGTCGAGGCCATCGGCGTCGACCTGGTGAAGGGATCCATCGACAGCGTCACCGCCGCTCTGAAGGCCAAACCGACCGACAAGACCATCGTTGCGGGAGTCGTCGATGGTCACAACGTCTGGCGCGGAGACCTCGCTGGCGCCTTCGACACGGTTGAGCGCGTGCGCGCGGCGACGCCGTCGGTGGCGGTGTCCAGTTCCACGAGTCTGTTCCATACGCCGCATGACGTCGCGGACGAGCCTCAGCTCGCCGACCAGTTGAGGAGCTGGCTTGCATTCGCCGACCAGAAGGTCGGTCAGATCGCAACGCTCGCTGCCGGCTTGGCCGACGGCAAGGCAGCCATCCAGTCCGAACTGGATGCGGCATCCGTCGCTCTCGCAGACCGTCATGCCGCCGCTGGCGTGCGAGACGGTGCCGTACGCGCCCGAGCCGCGGCGCTCACCGCTGATGACTTCACGCGCGGTGATTTTTCCACCCGAGTCGCGGCACAGCAAGAGGCTCTTGGTTTGCCGGCGCTTCCCACGACGACGATCGGCTCGTTCCCGCAGACTGCTGACATCCGCCGCAGTCGCGCCGCGTTCGCGCGCGGCGGAATAACGGAGGCCGAGTACGTCGAAGCCATGAAAGCGGAGATCAGCCGCGTAGTTGACCTGCAGGAGAGCATCGGAATCGACGTCATCGTTCACGGCGAACCCGAGCGCAACGACATGGTTCAATATTTCGCCGAGAACCTCGACGGGTTCGCGGTGACCCAGAACGGCTGGGTGCAGTCCTACGGCAGCAGGTGCACCCGGCCGTCGATTCTCTGGGGAGATGTCTCCCGGCCTGCTCCCATCACGGTCGATTGGTCGACCTACGCGCAGAGCCTTACCGCCAAGCCGGTCAAGGGAATGCTGACCGGACCGGTGACGATTCTGGCCTGGTCATTCGTTCGCGACGACCAGCCCCTTGCCGACACGGCCAACCAAGTCGCTCTCGCGTTGCGTGACGAGATCGCGGACCTGGAGTCCGCGGGCATCGGCATCATCCAGGTTGACGAGCCAGCGTTGCGGGAACTGCTTCCGTTGAAGAAGGAGGATCAGGCGGCGTACCTCGACTGGTCGGTCGGCTCGTTCCGACTCGCGACCGCGGGCGTGCAGCCCACGACCCAGATCCACACCCACCTCTGCTATTCGGAATTCGGTGTCGTCATCGACGCGATCGACCACCTGGATGCCGACGTCACGTCGATCGAGGCGGCTCGCTCGAAGATGGAGGTTGTCCCAGATATCGAACGTTCGGGCTTCGGGCGCGGCATCGGACCGGGTGTGTACGACATCCATTCGCCGCGAGTTCCGAGCGTCGACGAGGTCACCGACCTCATCGAGGTCGCTCTGGGCTCGATCGCGCAGCGCCAGATCTGGGTGAACCCCGACTGCGGGCTGAAGACGCGAGGATACTCCGAGACTGTGGATTCGCTCACGAACATGGTCGAAGCCACGCGGCGAGTTCGTGAACGGGTTGGCGTCGCGGTCTGACCCGCCGCGAGAATCCGCCGGGTGCTTCGCGCGTGTGAGCGGTCAGACCGCGCGAAGCACTGCGACGACTTTGCCGAGTACTTCGGCGAAGTCGCCGAGAATCGGTTCAAATGCCGAGTTGCGCGGCAGCAGCCACGTGTGACCGTCCCGCTGACGGAACACCTTCACCGTGGCCTCGTCGTCGAGCATGGCTGCCACGATGTCGCCGTTCTCCGCGGTCTTCTGCTGGCGCACTACCACCCAGTCGCCGTCGCAGATGGCAGCGTCGATCATGGATTCGCCGACGACCTTGAGCATGAACAGGTCGCCCTTGCCCACGAGTTGGCGCGGGAGCGGGAAGATCTCGTCGACTTGTTGGTCGGCGGTGATTGGAATGCCCGCGGCGATGCGACCGACGAGCGGCACCATGGCGGCGTCGCCGACGGGGATCGGATCGTCGGCCGATGGGGAATCCTGCTGCGGAAGATCGATCAGGATCTCAAGCGCGCGTGGCCGATTCGGGTCGCGTCGCAAATAGCCGCTCAACTCGAGTTGGTTGAGCTGGTGCGTGACACTCGACAGTGACGCAAGCCCAACGGCGTCGCCGATTTCGCGCATGCTCGGCGGATAGCCGCGATTGGCGACGGATCGCTGAATCACGTCGAGAATCGCGAGTTGCTTATCGCTGAGGCTCGTGCGGCGCCGGGTGCTCGGTCGGTCCGACCCAGCCGCGCGGGGAGTGTTCTCGCTCATCCTGCGTCCTTCACTGTGCGCTCGTTCGTGTTGTTTCTGGCGACCCGATCGGAATGTCGGTGGGTGCTGATTGCCTGAAACCTGTCAATCGAAACTGTATCCAGAACCGGATGCGAAACCAAACACATGTTCGAGAGTGTCGCGGGTTTTCTTCCCCCAATCGGCGATAACGGCTTGAATGTATGTTCGATCGAATGTATGTTCGGAACATAACTTCGCATCCGGCGCTCCCGGCCGAGTGCCGGATGCGAAACCCCGTCCGAGAGCCATCGCACCGACGACACGGTGCACCGAGTATCTACGAGAGGCACGAGAGACCATGACCACGATCACCGCACACTCCATGCACGTTCCGGTCGGGCTCGGTTCGGCGGTCACTCGCGGTCGGCTCCGGTTGACCCGTCGCGGCCGCGCCGTGATTCTCACGGCGTTTGTCGCTCCGCTGATCGCCGTGGCGCTCGCCGCGCAGCTGAACGGCGGGGTGGCAAGCGCCACGAACGAGGCCGCGGCGGAGTTCGACTACATGACCGTGCAGGGTGGTCAATCGCTCTGGCAGTTGGCGGTCGAGGTTGCGCCAGCGGCCGACCCGCGGGAGGTCATCGCCGACCTGATGGCGCTCAACAGGCTGGAGTCGAGCGCAGTCGAGCCGGGTCAACGCCTTGCCATTCCGGCAGAATACTCGCGCTAGACGCTCACGTGCGCGGTGAGGTCATGGTTCGAGGCCAAGTAGCATGGCCGAGTGATTTCGCTCGATGATCTGCCCATCCGTGACGACCTTCGCGGGCTGAAGCCCTACGGCGCTCCGCAGAAGCACGTGCGCATTGAACTGAACGTCAACGAGAACACCCACCCGATACCTGAAGCGGTCGCCCACGACATCGTCACCTCGCTGGCGGCGGCCGTATTGCGCGTGAACCGGTATCCCGACCGTGAGTTCACCGCACTTCGCGACTCGCTCGCGCGGTACCTCGGCCACGAGCTTTCTCGAGACAACATCTGGGCGGCAAACGGATCAAACGAGGTGCTTCAGCAGATCCTGCAGGCGTTCGGCGGCCCAGGGCGTTCCGTGCTCGGTTTTCCCCCCACCTATTCGATGCACTCGATTATCGCCGCGGGCACGGGCACTCGTTGGGTACCCGCCAAGCGCGACGCTGCTTACGAGATTTCTCCCGCGACTGCTGTCGCGGCCATTCGCGCTGAGCAGCCCGATCTGGTGTTCTTCTGCTCCCCGAACAACCCGACTGGAACCCCGCTCGGGCTGGACACCATCGAAGCGGCGTATGACGCGACGTCCGGCGTCGTCGTCGTCGACGAAGCGTATGCGGAGTTTGCCCCTGAGGGCACTCCGAGCGCGTTGACGCTGCTGCCCGGGCGCGAGCGCTTGATTGTGTCGCGCACGATGAGCAAGGCGTTCGCGTTCGCTGGCGCTCGCGTCGGTTATCTCGCGGCTGATCCGGCCGTGGCCGATGCACTGCGCTTGGTGAGGCTGCCTTACCACTTGTCGGGGCTGACCCAGGCGGCGGCCGTCGCGGCACTCGATCACGCGGTCGAAATGCTCGCCATGGTCGATGACATCCGAGTGCAGCGTGACCGCCTGCTTGTGGAACTCGCCGAGCTGGGGTTCACACCGCTGCCGAGTTGGGGCAATTTCGTGCTGTTCGGAGGCGTCGATGAACCGCACCGAGTGTTCGAGCAATTGCTCGCCGAAGGCATCATCGTGCGCGATCTGGCGATCGAGGGCCACTTGCGCGTGACGGCTGGCACCGAAGCGGAAACGACAGCCTTCCTCGAGGCGCTCGCTAGGATTACTGCATGAACAGCGAGAATTCCGCCGCGTCGTCGGGCGGGTCACCGCGGACCGCGCGAATCTCCCGCGCCACGAGCGAGTCGTCGATCGAACTCGAAATCGATCTCGATGGCACCGGTGCATCCGATATCGATTCGTCTGTTCCATTCTTCAACCACATGCTGACCGCTTTCAGCAAACACTCGCTTATTGACCTGCGCGTGCGCGCAACCGGTGATACCGATATCGACGTGCACCACACGGTTGAAGACATCGGGATTGTTCTCGGGCAAGCCATTCGCGAGGCGCTCGGCTCGAAGTCCGGGATCTCGCGCTACGGCGACGCTCTCGTTCCCCTCGACGAAGCGCTCGTTCAAGCCGTCGTCGACGTGTCGGGTAGGCCATACCTCGTGCACACGGGTGAGCCCGCGGGATTCGAGCACCACCTCATCGGCGGTCACTTCACCGGGTCGATGGTGCGTCACGTTTTCGAGGCGATCACGATCAATGCCGGGCTGACCGTGCACATCACCGTGCTCGGCGGCAGGGATCCGCACCACATTGCGGAGGCCGAGTTCAAGGCGTTTGCCCGCGCAATTCGCCGTGCGATTGAGCCAGATGCCCGAGTCAGCGGCATCCCGTCTACGAAGGGCGCTCTGTAACCGGTGGCCAAACCATCCGTCGTCGTCCTCGACTACGGTTCGGGCAACGTGCACTCGGCGGCAAAGGCCGTCGAACTCGCGGGCGCGAACGTCGAGATCACCGCCGACCGTCAACGAGTTGCCAATGCCGATGGGCTTCTCGTTCCTGGTGTCGGAGCGTTCGCTGCAGTCATGTCGGCGTTGTCGGGAGCGCGAGGTGCGGAGCTCATCGATCGCCGCCTCGCGGGAGGTCGCCCGGTGCTCGGGATCTGCGTGGGCATGCAGGTGATGTTCGAACACGGGGTGGAGCGCGGCATCGACACCGAGGGCCTCGGGGAGTGGCCGGGAGCGGTGACGCGACTCGACGCCCCGGTGCTTCCACACATGGGATGGAATACCGTCGACGTGCCCGAGAATTCCGCACTCTTCGCCGGGCTGGAGCACGAGAGGTTCTATTTCGTTCACTCCTACGCGGCCCAGAACTGGACTCTCGACGTGAATGACAAATACCGACAACCTGCGGTCACGTGGGCGGAGCACGGCACCAGTCGTTTCGTCGCCGCCGTCGAAAACGGTCCACTTTCGGCGACGCAGTTCCACCCCGAAAAATCTGGCCACGCCGGTATCAAGCTGCTCGAGAACTGGCTTGAATCGCTTTAGTTCCATCACGGAATCGTCCTCGTGCGCACAGAGGACTAGTATCGGTTTCTTGTTCGCGCATATCCGCGAGCGCGCCCCAAGAAAGCAAGGCAATGAGCGAGTTCACAAGCACCCCCGGTCTGGTTCTTCTCCCCGCTGTTGATGTCGCTGACGGCAAAGCCGTGCGGTTGACCCAAGGCGTCGCAGGAACAGAGACTAATTACGGCGACCCCGTCGACGCCGCCGCCGAATGGATCAGCCAAGGCGCCGAGTGGATTCACCTCGTCGACCTCGACGCGGCATTCGGTCGCGGCAACAACCATTCCGTCATCAAGCGAGTGATCAAGTCGGCGCCTCGCGCAGTGAACATCGAACTCTCCGGCGGCATCCGGGATGACGCCAGTCTGGAGTCGGCGCTGTCGACCGGCGCGAAGCGCATCAATTTGGGGACGGCCGCCTTGGAGAATCCGGAGTGGGCCGCCCACGTCATCTCGGAGTACGGCGAGGCGATTGCAGTTGGACTCGACGTTCGCGGCACGACGCTTGCGGCGCGGGGCTGGACGCAGGAGGGCGGAGACCTGTGGGCCGTCATGGACCGACTCGAGGAAGCCGGCTGTGCGCGCTACGTCGTCACCGATGTGACGAAGGACGGCACCCTCAAGGGCCCCAACCTCGAGCTTCTGGAAGCAGTGATGGATCGCACGCACAAGCCGGTCATCGCATCGGGCGGCATTGCGAGCCTCGATGACATCGCCGAGTTGCGCACGCTCGTGCCGCTTGGTCTCGAAGGTGCCATCGTCGGCAAGGCACTGTACGCCAAGGCCTTCACGCTCGCTGAGGCGCTCGACGTCGCCAGCGACTGATGTCGCGCACCGATTCGGCTGGCGTCCCCTGGGAAGGCCGGCGTTTCGAGAGCAATACCAACGTTGCCGATGACGGCACGGCTCCGGCTGACCTCATGGCGGCGATCGCGTCATTCCGTCGGGGCGAGATCGGCGCCGAGCGCGTGATCGATGCCCTGCGCGAGGCTCGCCTTCTCATCCCGCTCGTGGCACGCCTTGGCGAAGCGGGCATGAGCGACCGCGGCCACACGATCGACAAGAACCAGGAGCTGTCGATCGTCACCGTGCTGGGCCCCGACGGCAGAACAGTGCTACCCGCCTTCTCATCGGTCGACGCAATGCGCGCGTGGCATCCGACCGCTCGTCCGATTCCCGCCCCAGCAGTACGCGTGGCGCTGGCTGCTGACCACGAGGACACCGACGTTGTCGTGCTTGACCCGACGACCGCATCCGAATTCGTCATCCGCAGGCCCGCGTTGGCGGCGCTCGCGGCAGGTGAACCGTGGCTACCCGCATACAGCGACGAGCAGGTCGTCTCGGCCTTCGGTGCCGTTCTCGCCGCTGAACCGAACGTCGCCTCGCTCATCGTGCTACCGGGTGATCCGGATGCGCGCTTCGCCGGCCCCGAGGTCGTGGTGAGGTTGGAACTGGTCGATGGTCTGGATCGCGACGAGGTCACCGCACTGGTCGCCAGAGTGACGGACGCGTGGTCGGCCAGCGAGTTGATCGCTGCGCGGGTCGACAGCATGCGCGTTCAGTTGGCACGTTCACCGTCGTGACCGGCGGCGCGCGCTAGTTGACCGGGCCCGTCCACTTCTCCCCGGGTCCTTTGCCCGGTGCATCCGGGAACGTGGAGGCCTCGCGAAACGCCAGTTGCACGGAGCGCAATCCGTCTCGGAGCGGCCGGGCGTGGTGGTCGCCGATCTCGGGGGCGGCAGCGGTGACAAGACCCGCAAGAGCGGTGATGAGCTTTCGAGCTTCATCGAGGTCGATCTCAGCGCTCGCATCGGGGATGTCTGCGAGTCCGAGCTTGACGGCCGCGGCGCTCAACAAGTGCACGGCGACAGTATTGATGAGCTCAACCGCTGGCACTTCAGCGATGTCGCGGATGTCGTCGATGTCGCTCATGGCTGTTCCTTCGCTTATTGACGCGGCCTCTGCTATCCTCAGTGAGGCTCCGGGGCGATTGCCTCGGTACGTAAAGTGGAGATTCTCCCACCCGCACGCCGCTTCTCAAGGCTAACGGGTTGTAACACCCCGCCTGTGCGAGCAGGTAGTGCCTCATGGCAGTTCGGGTGTTGGCATCGCCGTGCGGCGATGCGTGAATTCTTCTCTTGCGTCGCCGCGGCACACGCCGACGGTGTGGCTTCATCCACATGACCCAAGGAGATACGCATCAGCGATCCGCGTACCAATGACCGAATCCGCGTACCGGAGGTCCGACTTGTCGGGCCCGGTGGCGAGCAGGTCGGCGTTGTATCCATCGACGTCGCGCTGCGACTGGCCCAGGAAGCCGACTTGGATTTGGTTGAGGTTGCTCCCAACTCCAAGCCTCCCGTCGCCAAGATCATGGACTACGGCAAGTTCAAGTACGAAGCGGCTCAGAAGGCGAAGGAAGCCCGGCGCAACCAAGCGAACACGATCCTCAAAGAGGTTCGCTTCCGCCTGAAGATTGACAAGCACGACTACGAAACCAAGCGCAAGCGCGCCGAAGGATTCCTTCAAGCGGGCGACAAGGTCAAAGCCATGATCCTGTTCCGCGGCCGCGAGCAATCGCGTCCCGATCAAGGCGTGCGCTTGCTGCAGAGATTTGCCGAAGATGTGTCGGAATGGGGCTCGGTAGAGTCCACCCCGACCATCGATGGACGCAACATGGTGATGGTCATCGGCCCGCTGAAGAACAAGGCGGAGGCGAAGGCAGAAGCCGAGGCACGACGTGCCACGAACAAGGCCCCGCGGACAGCGGAGGCCGAACCCCAGACTGTATCGGCCGATCAACCGGCTGAAGCTGTACAAACGAAAGAGAAGAAGGATGCCTAAGCAGAAGACTCACTCCGGCGCCAAGAAGCGATTCAAGGTCACCGGAAGCGGCAAGATCATGAAGCAGCAGGCCGGCATGCGCCACAACCTCGAAGTCAAGGCGGCCGACCGCAAGCGCCGCCTGAACACTGACCAGGTACTGGCCCCGGCCGACGCCAAGGTCATCAAGAAGCTTCTCGGCAAGTAACCCCGAAAACGTTTAAGGAACCAGAACAATGGCAAGAGTAAAGAGAGCCGTCAACGCGGCCAAGAAGCGTCGCGTCATCCTCGAACGCGCCGAGGGCTACCGCGGACAGCGTTCGCGCCTCTACCGCAAGGCCAAGGAGCAGGTCACCCACTCCCTCGTCTACGCGTACCGTGACCGTCGCCAGAAGAAGGGTGACTTCCGTCGCCTCTGGATCCAGCGGATCAACGCGGCGTCGCGCGCGAACGGGCTCACCTACAACCGCCTCATCCAGGGCTTGAACCTGGCTGGCGTTGAGGTCGACCGTCGCATCCTCGCCGATCTCGCTGTCAACGAGCCCGCCACGTTCGCCTCGATCGTTGCCACGGCGAAGGCGGCACTCCCCGCTGACACGAGCGCGCCGAAGGTCACTGTCTAACTGTCCATCGTTGCGGTGTGACGTGCAGGGACTGTCGCATCCATCCCCCGAAATCCCCGATGTGAGGTGACTCTGTCGGGGATTTCGTGCGTGCGGGAGTCGTTGGTCAGTCCGCGGAGAGTTCGGAGGGGCGTGTCGCTCCAGACAATTCGAGCAGCACGTTCGGCTCGTCGCCGACGACCCACGCGTCGTGTCCGGGGCGGATGATCGCGAGATCGCCCGGACCGAATTCCAGCTCGGTGCCGTCGTCCATGCGAACGGCCTGTCTGCCGGAGAGGAAGTACTTCACGTGATACTTCATGCACGAATCAGTCTTCGCGACGGGCTTCACGTCTTCCGACCACTTCCATCCGGGTTCGAGTGTCTCGCGCGCGACCTCGAGGCCGCCGATGGCAACTTTCTCGATAGTCCCCTTCGCGAACGGCTTCGTCGTCTCGTCTGGAGACAGGATGCTTGACTTCAATATGCCTTCCATGGCACCTCCATGTGCGGTTAATGCCCAGTATCCTCGCGATCGATGGCGGCGCCACAAAATTGTTCCTCGACTTCGCGTCGATTGTCGCGACGGCGAAAGCGGCACTCCCGGTTGGCACGAGCGCACCGAAGGCGGATGCTGCATAGTTGGCTCTATGATCGACAACCCCCGCTCACCACGTGTTTGGGCGGTGGCCAAGCTGGCCCAGAGAGACGCCCGGTCCGAGACCGGGCTCTTTCTTTTGGAGGGCCCGCAAGCCGTCTCCGAGGCACTTGCCTACCGCCCCGAACTCGTGATGGAGTTTTTCGCCACTCCCACCGCGCTCGAACGACACCCGGCCATCGCCGAAACGGCGGCCGCGGTCGGCCTCGACGTCGAGTTCGTGACTGAGGCTGTGCTGACGGCAATGGCCGACACCGTCACGCCTCAGGGGATCGTTGCTGTCTGCCGCCAGTTCCCCACGTCGCTGCGCGAACTGCTCGGCGATGGTCCGCGGCTGATCGCGATCCTCGAAGAGGTGCGCGACCCGGGAAACGCGGGAACGATCATCCGGGCGGCGGATGCGGCCGGTGCCGACGGCGTGATTCTCACGGGGAGAAGCGTCGACCTCTACAACCCGAAGCTTGTGAGATCGACGACGGGCTCGCTGTTCCACATGCCTGTCGCCACGGGTCAAGAGCTGTCGAATGTGCTCGATCGCGTACGCCGGGCAGGCCTCCAGGTGCTGGCTGCGGATATCCGAGGCGAGCGACTTCCCGAAGCTCGCGCCGACGGCACGCTCGCGAAGCCCACCGCGTGGTTGTTCGGCAACGAGGCCCGCGGATTGAGCCCCGAGCAGGTCGATCTCGCCGACCGATCGATTACGGTTCCGATCTATGGCAAGGCGGAATCGATGAACCTCGCTACCGCGGCGTCTGTCTGCCTTTACGAGAGTGCGTTCTCCCAGCGCTCCTAAGCGCCCGACGTTTCCCTTCGGTTACGACTTGGCGCGCCACGTTGACCCCCGTTCGGGGGAGTGGTTGGGTGGGCCTATGCAACCACTCGTGGTGATCGACGCTGTCAACAAGCACTACGGGGAGCTTCATGTCCTGAAGGACATATCCACCCAGGTTGCAAAAGGTGAAGTGGTAGTCGTGATCGGGCCGAGTGGGTCGGGAAAATCCACTCTGTGCCGGGCGATCAACCGCTTGGAGACGATCGACTCCGGCACGATCACCATCGACGGCAAGGTGCTCCCCGAAGAGGGAGCCGGTCTGGCAAAACTACGTGCCGATGTCGGCATGGTCTTTCAATCCTTCAACCTCTTCGCACATAAGACCGTGCTTGAGAACGTGACCCTTGGCCCGCGTCGTGTTCGCGGCATCTCCAAGGCAGAGGCAGATAAGCACGCCATGCAGTTGCTCGACCGGGTGGGCGTTGCGAACCAAGCGAAGAAGATGCCGGCGCAGCTTTCTGGTGGCCAGCAGCAGCGTGTCGCGATCGCGCGGTCGTTGGCGATGGATCCGAAGCTCATCCTGCTCGACGAGCCGACCTCGGCACTCGACCCCGAAATGATCAACGAAGTGCTCGACGTCATGGTGGGCCTTGCGAAAGACGGCATGACCATGGTGGTCGTCACGCACGAAATGGGCTTTGCCCGCAAGGCCGCCGACCGGGTGCTGTTCATGGCCGACGGTGAAATCGTTGAAGAGGCGACGCCTGAAGTGTTCTTCACGTCTCCGAAGAGCGACCGCGCCAAGGAGTTCCTGTCCAAAATTCTTACGCACTGACCTCGACGATGAGCACAGCACGCCACCATCGCACGGGCGCAGGCGACAGGCTTATCCGCAACCAGACGGATGAGACACCACCACCACAAAGGAGGCAACCATGAAACTCAACAAGGGTTTGATGATCCCAGCACTGGCGGCAGCGACGATCCTTGCGCTGTCCGCGTGTACCGACTCAGGAGCAGGCACGGGCGGCGGAACCACCGAACCCGGCGTCTCGACGGACGTCGAGTTTGAAGCGGGCTCCACGATGGCCGCACTCAACGAGGCCGGCACCATCACGATCGGCACCAAGTTCGACCAGCCACTGTTCGGCTTGGCCGGACCGGACGGCACGCCGGT
>JANOYC010000039.1:0-17068 GCA_031428675.1 Microbacteriaceae bacterium
AGGAAATTTGAGAAGATCTATCCCTAGTACGAGAGGACCGGGATGGACGAACCTCTGGTGTGTCAGTTGTTCCGCCAGGAGCACCGCTGATTAGCTACGTTCGGAACGGATAACCGCTGAAAGCATCTAAGCGGGAAGCCGGCTTCAAGATGAGATTTCCATCCCTTAGGGGGAGAGGCTCCCGGCTAGACTACCGGGTTGATAGGCAGGATGTGGAAGTGAGGACTAAAGACTCACGGAGCTGACCTGTACTAATAAGCCGATAACTTGATAACACTCCATTCCTGTGCTGTTCGCAGCCAGAGAATGAATGAGTATTTGCTACGCGTCCACTTTGTGGTTCCCGATTTACGGTCGGGGACCGCGCTCAGATCGCAGATCTGTCCGCATACTGATACATAAATCAATAGTGTTTCGGCGGCCATAGCGAGAGGGAAACGCCCGGTTACATTCCGAACCCGGAAGCTAAGACTCTCTGCGCCGATGGTACTGCAAGGGGGACCTTGTGGGAGAGTAGGACACCGCCGGACTTCTTTGTGAAATGGCCACCCGTTGAGGGTGGCCATTTTGCGTTAACGCCGTTGTCTGCAGCGGCCGAAGCACACAGGGACCCAAGCGCAAGGGGAATTCGATGAGCGATTCGTCACAGTCAGACGGACGATCCGGCGACCGTCGAGGTCGTCCCTCCGGAGGTCGCCCGACCGGCGGCCGTCCCGAAGGAGGTCGTCGTGATGACGGTCGTCCGGCTCGAGGCAATCCCGTGTCAGGCAGGCCAGCCGCTGGTCGCGACGGCGCAGCGAGCAAGCCGCCGTGGTCGCGTGACGGTGGTGCTGGGAAGCCAGCGCGCGATGGCGAGAAGAAGCCGTGGTCGCGTGACAGTGGTGCTGGGAAGCCGCCACGTGATGGCGAGAAGCGCCTGTGGACTCGCGACGGCAAACCCGCTCGTGGCGATCACGACGCGAGCGCCAGGGAACCCGAAGAAGATCGCGACCCGTTCGGCACGCGTTCAGTGCGTCCGCGACATGACGACCCGATCATCCCCGACGACGTTCAGGCGAGCGATCTTGACCGCATAGCGCGCAACGAGTTGAAGACGCTCAGCAAAGACAACGCCGAGGGCGTTGCCCGTCACCTCGTGATGGCCGCGAAGCTCATCGACGAGGACCCGCAACTCGCCCACGCGCACGCGATCTCGGCCGCCCGCCGCGCCGGTCGCATTGGCGTCGTTCGCGAGACCCTCGCAATCACCGCCTATGCGATCGAGGACTTCGCCCTGGCACTGCGTGAGTTGCGCACCTATCGTCGCATCACCGGCCGCGACGACGAGCTGCCCATGATGGTCGATTGTGAACGTGGGCTCGGCCGGCCGGAGAAGGCTCTGGAGCTCGGACGCTCCGTCGCTCGTGACTCACTGGCCGTTCCCGTTCAAGTCGAGTTGGCCATCGCGATGTCAGGAGCACGACTGGACCTCGGACAGGCCGAAGCCGCCCTGCAGGAACTGCGCATCTCGCAATTGAACCCCGACCTGGCGTATTCGTGGAGCCCGCCTCTGTTCGACGCCTACGCCGAAGTGCTCGAAGAACTGGGCCAGAACGATGAAGCCGCCATCTGGCGCGCGCGCGCAGAAGTCGCCGCGGATGCCGTCGGCGAAGACGACGACGATGACGAGATGGTCGTCGTTGAAGAAGATCTGCTGGACACCCCCGACAGCGAGGAGGACGTGGATGACTGAGCACTCGAGCCTGATCGACGGGCGCGCTCTGTTGCTCGCCGACCTTGACGGCGTCGTGTACGCGGGTGCCGCTGCGATTCCATATGCCGTCGAGAGCATAAACGCCGCGACGGAATCGCTGCGTGTCGGGTACATCACCAACAATGCGTCGCGCACCGACGCATCCGTTGCCGAACATCTGAGTTCGCTCGGGCTCACCGTTGCGCCCGACGACGTCGTGACGTCTCCGCAAGCCGCCGTGCGCCTGCTTGCGGAGCTCGTTCCCGCGGCGTCGACGATTCTCGTTGTCGGCGGTGCCGGACTCACGCACGAGGTCGAAAAGGCGGGGTTCACGGTGACGGACTCCGCCCTCGATAACCCGGCGGCAGTCATCCAGGGGTTCTCGCCGGAGCTCGGGTGGAAGCACTTGGCCGAAGCGGCGTTCGCGCTCAACGCTGGCGACAAGAGCACGCCGTGGGTAGCCACCAACACCGACTGGACCATTCCGGTCGCCCGGGGAATCGCGCCGGGCAACGGCACCCTCGTGAGCGCGGTGCACACCGCTGTTGGGCGACTACCCGTGGTGGCAGGCAAGCCCGAGGTCGCGATCTTCACCGCCGCACTCGATCGCTTCGCCGCAGTAGCGGCGCCCCGCCGACGTGCGCTCGTGATCGGCGACCGCCTCGACACTGACATCCTCGGCGGTAACCGCGCCGGGCTCGACACCGCGCTCGTGCTCACTGGGATCGACCGGGGCAAGCAAGTGATCTCAGCGATCCCGGAAGAGCGCCCCACCTTCATCCTCGGCGACCTGCGCGAATTGCACGAGCCGTATCCGGACACTGTGGTCACTATCGATCCCCGCACCGGCGACGAAGTGTCGACGGTGCGTGACGCTCGCGTCAGACGCCACGGTTCGGTGCTGTCGGTGGATTCAACCGGTGAATCCTCGGCCGATCTGCTGCGGGCTGGCTGCGCCGCGGTCTGGAACTCCGGGCTCGCGATCTACGGGCTTGAGGTGCCCGCCGAACTATATTCGTGACATGAGCGAAGAGTCGACGACCGAGGGATCGCCTTCCGGTGACGCATTCGAACTCGACGAGGAGCGTGATGCGCTGTTGTCGCAATTGCGCGTGATCGAAGACCAACCACTGGAAGAGCGCGCGGCTGCGTACCTCCAGGTACACGACCGACTGCAGGCGCGGCTCGAAGGCGGAGACGCGGCCGCGCGTCGCTCGTGAGCGAGGGCGACTTCGCGGAGACCGCTCCCGCCTCGGCGCGGGACCCCGTCCCCGAGGTCTCTGCGGCGCCCACCCCTGCCCGGCTCGATGCGCGGATGGCGGCTCTCGGCCTGGCCCGCTCGCGCACCCACGCCGCCCGCCTGATCGCCGACGGACTCGTGACGATCGATGGCACCCCGACGGTGAAACCCGCCACCCTCGTTTCGGAAATTCAGGAAATCACGGTTGCGGCATCCGACAACTACGTCAGCCGAGGCGCGCACAAGTTGATCGCCGCGCTCGACGCGTTCGGCGTCGATCCCGCCGGCCGGGTGTGCCTCGACGCGGGCGCCTCCACCGGCGGATTCACGCAAGTGCTGCTCGAGCGCGGTGCGAAACACGTGGTCGCGATCGACGTGGGCCACTCCCAGCTCGCTTCGGAAATTCAGGAATCGAGCCGCGTAACGTCGGTCGAGGGCTTCAACATCCGCCGCCTCACCGCCGAAACGTTGCGGGAAATTCTCCCAATTCCTGAATTTCCGACGGTGGTGGTGGGTGACCTGTCGTTCATCTCGCTCACGCTCGTGCTTGAACCGCTGAAGAACGCGGTTGTGCGCGGCGCCGACTTCGTGCTGCTCGTGAAGCCGCAATTCGAAGTGGGCCGCACCGGAGTGCGCGAGGGCATCGTCACCAACGCCGGTTTGCGAGACGAAGCCGTCATGACGGTGTTGTGGGCCGCCTTCGACCTCGGCTTGAGCACCGCGGGCGTCATCGCGTCACCGATCGCCGGAACAGCTGGGAATCGTGAGTATCTGGTCTGGTTGAGCGAACGGCACGGCAGCAATCCGTCACAATGGACGAAACACGTCACCACACTGGCGTGAGTCGTCGTTACCGCTTCTCGACGCAGCCATTCTCACAGCGGCGCGAATACAGCGAAAGGGGGCCGACCGTGAACAATGACCGGCACATCCTCGTTGTCGCTCATACCGGCCGACCGTCATCCGTCGACGCCTGCATCGACGTGTGTCGTCAGCTCATTGAGGCGGGGCTGACCCCGGTGCTTTCGCCCGACGAGCGTGCCGACATTCTCGCCGCGTCGCCGAACCTCGCTCCGGTGGCCACCCTCGGTGACACCGTGCAACTCTCCGACCTCGAACTCGTGATCGTGCTCGGCGGCGACGGCACAATCCTGCGCGCGGCGGAGATCGCGCGCGGATGCTCGGCGCCGCTGCTCGGCGTCAATTTGGGGCACGTCGGCTTCCTCGCCGAGATCGACCGGGATGATCTCACTGAGTCGGTCGCCCGCGCGCTCGCCCGCGACTACGTCGTGGAAGAGCGCATGACTTTGTCGGTGCGCGTCAAGGTCGGCAGCTCTGTGGTCTACGAAACCTGGGCGCTTAACGAAGCGACCGTCGAGAAGGCGAGTCGAGAGCGGATGCTCGAGGTCGTTATCGAGGTCGACGGGCGCCCGCTGTCGAGCTTCGGATGCGACGGCGTCGTGATGTCGACGCCGACGGGCTCGACCGCCTACTCCTTCTCCGCCGGCGGACCGGTGGTGTGGCCGAGTGTCGAGGCGTTGCTGCTCGTGCCGCTCAGCGCACACGCCCTGTTCGCCCGCCCGCTCGTTGTCGGCCCCGATTCCGTGCTCGCGGTTGAGGTGCTCGACCGCACCCAGGGTTCCGCCGTGCTGTGGTGTGATGGACGCCGTACTCACGACCTGCCGCGCGGCGCACGAGTCGTTGCGAGTCGCTCACCGATTCCCGTGCGTCTCGCGCGCCTTGCGGAAGGTCCGTTCACCACGCGACTGGTGAGCAAGTTCAACCTTCCCGTCAACGGCTGGCGTGGCCCAGCGGGCGAGTTGGATCATCCGGCGTGATCGAGGAAATCTCGATCGACAACCTCGGAGTCATCGGTCACGCGACCCTGCCACTCGGCGCGGGGTTCACCGCGATCACCGGGGAGACCGGAGCGGGCAAGACCATGGTCGTCACAGCCCTTGGTCTTCTGCTCGGAGCGCGCGCCGACCTGGCATCTGTCCGCAACGGAAGCGACTCGGCCGTGGTCGAGGGTCGCTGGCGCGTGCCGGCCGCGGGAGCCGTCGCTGCGCGAGTGCGTGATGCCGGCGGTGACCTGGATGCGGCGGGAATAGATGCGACGATCGGGCCGGTTGAGAGTCTTCTGCTCAGTCGTACGATCGCACAGGAGGGTCGCAGCCGCGCGATCGTCGGCGGGCGCTCGGCTCCCGTCGGGGTGCTCGCCGAGCTCGGCGAGCACCTCGTGGTGGTGCACGGTCAATCCGAGCAACTGCGCTTGCGCTCCGGTGCGGCCCAGCGTGACGCCCTCGACCGCTTCGGCGGTGCGGAGATTCGGCCGGCACTGACCGCCTACCGTGACGTGTTCGAGCGCTGGCAGCACGCATCTGCGGAATGGCAGCGACTGACGGGCGAAGCCGAGCGGCGCGCGCGCGAAGCGGACGGACTGCGGGCAGCGCTCACCGAGATCGAGGCGGCGAGCCCCCAGCGCGGCGAAGACGTGGCGCTCGCCGAGAGAATCGATCGGCTCAGCAACCTCGAAGACCTGCGCCTCGCTGCCGAGCAGGCGCACGAGCTCTTGTCATCGGCGGCTCCGGATGGCGCAGCCGATGCGATCACGCTGCTCGATACGGCCCGGCGCGCTCTCGATCGGGTCGCATTGCACGACCCAGCACTCACGACGGTCGCCGAATCCCTCGCCGACGCGTTGTATGCGGTCACCGACGTGTCGAGCGAACTCGCGAGTTACCTCGCTGCGCTCGACGCCGACGGGGCTCGAGAACTGGAATCCCTGCAGGAGCGCTGGGCGACGATCTTGGCGATCGCCCGCAAGTACGGACCGACCCTCGACGACGCGATCGACTACCTCGACACCGGCAGTGCACGCCTTCTCGAACTCGACACCGACACCGACCGGATCGCCGAACTCGCCGAAGAGACCGACACCTTAGCGAGCGACCTCGACCACGCGGCGGCCACGCTCACCCGGGCCCGCGTCGCCGCCGCGTCCCGCTTGCAGTCCGCGGTCACGGCGGAACTCGCGGCGCTGGCGATGCCCGACGCCGAGCTCGCCGTTGCCGTGACCGCCAAGGGCGAACTCACCGCCTCGGGTGGCGACGCCGTCGCGATCCTCCTGCGTCCGCATCCGGGCACTGAACCGCGGCCGATCGCGAAGGGCGCGTCGGGCGGTGAGCTGTCGCGAGTTATGCTCGCGATTGAGGTCGTCATCGCGGGCAGCGATCCGGTGCCCACGTTCATCTTCGACGAGGTCGACGCGGGCGTCGGCGGCGCCGCCGCCATCGAAATCGGCCGGCGATTGGCTCGCCTCGCCGAGACCGCACAAGTGATCGTCGTCACGCACCTCGCGCAGGTCGCCGCGTTTGCAGGCAATCATTTGCGGGTTGTGAAAGACAGCGACGGCTCGGTGACGGCATCCAGCGTCGTGCAACTCGACGCGGATGCCCGCGCCGCCGAAATGGCCCGGTTATTGTCGGGTCTCACCGATTCCGCGACCGGGCTCTCGCACGCGCGCGAACTGCTCGACCTAGCCGCAGGATCACCGGCGCGTGGGATACGATAAAAACCCGTGGTGGATAATTCTGAGCGGCACGTAACCAAGCACATTTTCGTCACGGGTGGCGTGGTGTCGTCTCTCGGCAAGGGATTGACGGCCGCGAGCCTCGGAAATCTTCTCACCGCCCGCGGTCTGCGCGTGGTGATGCAGAAGCTCGACCCATATCTGAATGTCGACCCTGGCACGATGAACCCGTTTCAGCACGGCGAGGTGTTTGTCACTGACGATGGCGCTGAGACCGACCTCGACATCGGCCACTACGAGCGATTCCTCGACATCGACCTCAACCAGGCCGCGAACGTCACCACCGGTCAGATTTATTCGACCGTGATCGCGCGGGAGCGCCGCGGTGAATACCTCGGCGACACCGTGCAGGTCATTCCGCACATCACCGACGAGATCAAACGACGGATGCGGTTGCAAGCCACGGCAGACCCGCGACCGGACGTGATCATCACCGAGATCGGCGGCACGGTCGGCGATATTGAGAGCCAGCCGTTTCTCGAGTCGGCCCGCCAAGTGCGGCACGAACTCGGACGCAAGAACGTGTTCTTCGTGCACGTGTCGCTCGTGCCCTACATGGGCGCGTCGGGGGAGCAGAAGACGAAGCCCACCCAGCACTCGGTTGCGGCACTTCGCTCGATCGGGATCCAACCGGATGCGCTCGTGCTGCGCTCCGACCGCCCGGTTTCCGAGGCGAACAAGCGAAAGATCGCGCTCATGTGCGACGTCGATGAAGACGCCGTCGTGAACGCCATCGATGTGCCGAGCATCTACGACATCCCGACCATGCTCAACAGCCAAGGGCTCGACGCGTACATCATCGAGCAGCTCGGGATGACCGCACACGACGTCGACTGGACAGCATGGCAACCCGTGCTCGACGCAGTGCACGACCCGAAGTACGAAGTGACGATCGGGCTCGTCGGCAAGTACATCGATCTTCCCGACGCCTACCTGTCGGTCACCGAGGCGCTGCGCGCGGGCGGTTTCGCCCACCAGTCGAAAGTGACGCTGCGCTGGGTGCCGTCCGATGAGTGCGAAACGCACGATGGCGCGGCCAAGCGGCTTGCCGATCTCGACGGCATCTGTGTGCCCGGCGGGTTCGGCGTGCGCGGTATCGAGGGCAAGCTCGGCGCGCTGCGCTACGCGCGCGAGAACGGCATCCCGGCCCTCGGTCTGTGCCTGGGCTTGCAGTGCATGGTCATCGAATACGGGCGCACGATCGTCGGCCTCACCGGCGCATCCTCGACCGAGTTCGATCCCGACACCGAGTACCCGATTATCGCGACAATGGCCGAGCAGGTCGACATCATAGCGACCGGCGACCTCGGTGGCACGATGCGGCTCGGCAAGTACGAGGCAAGCCTTGCGCCCGGGTCGATCGTCGCCGAACTGTACGGTGCCGAGCGCATCGGAGAGCGTCACCGCCACCGTTACGAGGTGAACAACGGCTACCGCGACCAGTTGACGGATGCCGGGCTCGTCTTCTCCGGCGTCTCCCCAGACCGCAGCTTGGTCGAGTTCGTTGAGCTTCCGCGCGACGTGCACCCGTTCTATGTCGGAACGCAAGCGCACCCGGAATTGCGCTCGCGGCCGAATCGGGCGCATCCGCTGTTCCGCGGTCTTGTCGGCGCCGCCCTCGAGCGCCAGAAGGCGTCGCGACTGTTCGAAGTAGCCGAAGCGGCGGGAGCCTGAGCGATGAGCGATGAGCGGCTGACCGACGTCGCCTGGCCGGTTGAGATCGTCGATGCGCAGACGGTGCATGACGGCGCGGTCTGGAACGTCGAGCGGGAACGCTTCAGCTACAACGATCACCACATCGTGCGGGAGTTCATCGATCACCCCGGCGCGGTCGCGGTGCTCGCGATCGATGACGAGGAGCGGATTCTGCTGATCCAGCAGTACCGCCACCCCGTGCGCATCCGCGAGTGGGAGCTACCCGCCGGTCTGCTCGACGTCGTGGGGGAGGATCCGGCGCTCGCCGCATCCCGCGAACTCGCGGAGGAAGCCGATCTCCTCGCCGACGAGTGGACCGAGCTGATCGACTTTCACTCCTCGCCCGGCGGCAGCAACGAGCGCATCCACGTCTTCCAGGCGACCGGCCTGCGCGCGGCACACGAGGTGTTCGACCGCACCGAGGAGGAAGCCGATATCGTGTTGCGCTGGGTGCCGCTCGAGGAGGCCGTCGCGGCCGTGCTCGACGGGCGACTGCGCAACTCCATCCTCATCATCGCGGTGCTCGCCGCCCATGCCCGCCGCTGACGAGACCCTCGCGCCGGCGCCGGCGCTGACTCCTCTCGACCGAGCGGTGTCGCGCTATCTGCGGCACGTGTCGATCGAACGCGGACTCTCCCGCAATTCCGTCGCGGCCTACCGCCGCGATCTCGCGGCGTATACCGCGTGGCTCGGTTCCTCGAGTGTCTCGAGCCCGGACTCGATCACCGAAGCGCACGTGACGGGGTTTCTGCGCCAAGTGCGCACCCGCGCTGAGTCGCCGGTCTCGGCGTCGTCGGCGTCGCGGATGCTGTCATCCGTTCGCGGTTTTCACCGCTTTCTCGCCGATGAGGGCCTCACGAGCGTGGATGTCGCGCACGACACCCGACCACCGAAGGTGCCATCGCGGCTGCCGAAGGCGATCACGATCGAGCAAATGGACCGACTGCTGGCGGCGACGGATGGCGACGACCCCATTGCGGTGCGGGACAAGGCGCTACTCGAGTTGCTCTATGCGACCGGCGCGCGTATTTCCGAAGCAGTGGATCTGAACGTCGACGACGTGATCTCCGGTGTTGCTGCCGGAGCCGGCGACGTCGTGCGGTTGTTCGGCAAGGGGAACAAGCAGCGGATCGTTCCACTCGGGAGTTTCGCTCGCGCCGCACTGGATGCCTACCTCGTGCGCGCGCGGCCGGTGCTGTCGCTGCGGGGCACGGCCACCCCGGCACTTTTTCTGGGTGCGCGGGGAGCCAGGCTGTCGCGGCAGAACGCGTGGCTCATCGTGCGCGCCGCCGCGTCGCGCGCGCACCTCGACATCGAGATCTCGCCGCACACCTTCCGGCATTCTTTTGCGACGCATTTGCTCGCCGGGGGAGCCGACGTGCGGGTAGTGCAGGAGCTACTCGGGCATTCGTCGGTCGCCACGACGCAGATCTACACGCTCGTGACGGCGGATGCTCTCCGCGACATGTATACGATCGCGCATCCCCGCGCCAGGTAGCAGCGTTCCGCGCCGGATCAGCTCACCGGGATGCCTCGCTCGCCTCTTTGCGCCGCTCGCCGGGTTGCCCCGCTCGCCGCTTTGCCCCGCTCGCCAGACCGGACCCGCGTAATCGCTATGTCAGTTCGCGTTGACATCAGCGCGAACTGACATAGTTCGAATGGGAATCCTCGGGTCGCGGTGCGACGTGGGCCGCGTGGCAGGACTTCCGCAACGCGCGCACGAACTACTATCGATCCCATGACTTCCAAGCGGGTTCACGAGGCCGAACGCCCCGATCTGGATGCGCCTCGCAACGGCCCGACTGGTCGCCCGCTGCGCGTATTCGCCGAGCCCAAGCCGCTCAAGGGCCACGGCCCGGCGCGGATCATCACGCTCTGCAACCAGAAAGGTGGCGTCGGCAAGACCACGACCACGGTGAACCTCGGCGCATCACTAGCCGAAGTTGGTCGCCGGGTGCTCGCGATCGACTTCGACCCGCAGGGTGCACTCTCGGCCGGCCTCGGCGTGCAGAACCACGACGTGCCGACCATCTACGACTTGTTGCTCGGCTCGATCAAAGATCCCGCCGAAGCGATCGTCGAGACGAACGTGCCGAATCTGCACGTCATCCCGGCCAACATCGACCTGTCGGCGGCCGAAGTACACCTCGTCAACGAGGTCGCGCGCGAGCAGATTCTCGCCCGAGTGCTCCGCAAAGTCAGCGACCAATACGACGTCATCCTGATCGACTGCCAACCGTCGCTCGGTCTTCTCACGGTCAACGCACTGACCGCCGCGCACGGTGTGCTCATCCCACTCGAATGTGAATATTTCGCGCTCCGCGGCGTCGCTCTTCTCGTGGAGACGATCGACAAGGTGCGAGACCGGCTCAACCCGGCGATCGAGCTCGATGGCATCGTCGCGACGATGTTCGACTCCCGAACGCTGCACGCACGGGAGGTGCTCGACCGGGTCGTCGACGCGTTCGGCGACCGGGTGCTGGAAAGCGTGATTTCTCGCACGGTGAAGTTCCCCGACGCGAGCGTCGCGGCATCCCCGATCACAACTTTTGCTCCCGAGCACCCGGCGGCCCACGCCTACCGCCAGCTCGCGCGAGAGCTGATCTCCCGTGGCGCCGTCGCCTAGCGACGCCGCAGAGCTCGAAGACGCGGGGGCCGGCGGCACGTTCTCGGTCCGGCTGTCGAACTTCAACGGACCATTCGACCTCCTGCTGACCCTGGTGTCAAAACACGAGCTCGATATCACCGAAGTTTCCCTGAGCGCCGTGACAGACGAGTTCCTGGCGTATTTGCGCGGTCTCGAGTCAGAGAGCGACCTGGAGCAGGCGAGCGAATTTCTCGTCGTCGCCGCGACCTTGCTCGATCTCAAGATCGTAGGACTGCTGCCGCAGGGGGAGCTCGTCGATGCCGACGACGTCGCCCTGCTCGAAGCCCGAGACCTGCTCTTCGCGAGGCTATTGCAGTACCGCGCCTTCAAGCACGCCGCCGAATGGTTCTCCAGCCGGATCGATGCCGAGATCGGCCGACACTACCGCGCGGTGCGGCTCGAGGAGAAATTCCGCACGCGCACGCCTGATTTGATCTGGACTGCGGGTCTGGGCGACTTCGCCGCGCTCGCCGCTCTCGCGCTCGCGCCCCGGTCGATTCCCACCGTCGGCCTCGACCACTTGCACGCTCCGCTCGTGAGTATTCGCGAACAGGCCGCGCACATCGTCGACGTGCTCCGCGACGGGCAGCCGCGCACCTTCCGTGAGCTCATCGCCGGAGCGGACGCGAAGGGCGTCATCATCGCGCGGTTCCTCGCCGTGCTCGAGCTGTACCGCGGTGACAACGTCCGCTTTGAACAGCTCGAACCGCTCGGCGAACTCACCATCGTGTGGACGGCGGAGAACTGGTCGCGCGACAGCCTCGCGAACCTCGGTGCAGACTATGGACAGTGAAGTGGATGCGGTAAACCATGCAGATTGACATTGATCGGGCCATCGAGGCGATCCTCATGGTCGCCGACGAACCGCAAAGTCTGGTGTCTCTGGCGACGGCGGTGTCGCATCCGGTCGCTGTCGTCCGACAGGCGATCGAGCGGCTCGTCGCCGACTACGACGGCGTGGTCGCCGACAGCGCGAGCGACGGCACCGGCGTCTGCCGACGCGGTTTCGAATTGCGGGAAGTGGCGGGAGGCTGGCGGATCTATGTGCGTCCGGAGTTCGACGACATCGTCGCCGACTTCGTGCTCACCCAGAACCCCACGAAGCTCTCGCAAGCGGCGCTCGAGACCCTCGCGGTGATCGCGTACAAGCAGCCGATCAGCCGCGGTTCCGTTGCTGCGATCCGCGCCGTCAACGTCGACTCCGTCGTGCGCACGCTGCTCGGGCGCGGCCTCATCACCGAGGCCTATACCGACGCCGAGACTGGCGCGATCCACTACGCCACCACCGACCTCATGCTCGTGCAGCTCGGTATCAACAGCATCGACGAACTTCCCCCCATTTCACCGCTGCTTCCCGACGGCGTCCACGGTTTCGAAGACAGGAGCACGGTATGAGCGCAGCAGACGAGGGCGAGCGCCTCCAGAAGGTCATGGCCGCGGCGGGAGTCGCGAGTCGGCGGGTATCAGAGAACCTCATCCAAGCCGGCCGAGTCGAGGTGAATGGCGAGGTCGTCACCGAGCTCGGACGACGAGTGCACCCCGAGTCCGACCTCGTGTCGGTCGACGGCGTCGCCATCCAGGTGGATGTATCCAAGCGCTACATCATGCTCAACAAGCCCGTCGGCTACGTGAGCTCCCTCGCCGATGACCGGGGGCGCCCCGATCTGCGGAAGTGGACCAGCCAGTTCGAGGAACGACTCTTCAACGTCGGCCGACTGGATGCCCAGACCAGCGGCCTGCTCCTGCTCACCAACGACGGCGAGTTGGCCCACATCCTCGCGCATCCCTCATTCGGCGTCATGAAGACGTATATCGCGCGGGTCGAGGGCGTCGTGAGCCCGCAGACAATCGGAAAACTGCGCTCAGGAGTCGAGCTCGACGACGGCCCGATCGCCGCCGACAAGGCCCGCATGCTCGGCCAGCCCTCCGGTGGCTTCACGATGGTGGAGATCACCCTGCATTCCGGTCGCAACCGCATCGTGCGCCGCATGCTCGAAGAGGTCGGGCATCCGGTTGTCGATCTCGTGCGCCGGCAGTTCGGGCCGTTGCACTTGGGCAGCCTCGCGTCGGGCCAGTTGCGGGATCTCACTAAGGTGGAACTCGGCGAATTGCTGACCGAGAGCCGCGCCGGAATGGGTAGAACGAGTGAATGACAGTCGCATCGCCGGCCAGGTGCGCATAGTCGGCGCGGGACTGCTCGGTTCGAGCATCGGACTCGCGCTGTCTGCCCGCGGCGTCGACGTTATCCTGTCCGATGCCTCGCGCACGAGCATGACCCTCGCCGTCGACTACGGCGCCGGTCGCTTGGCGCAACCGGGTGACGCGCCTTCCCTCGTGGTGGTCGCGGTGCCACCGGAGCACACCGCCGACGTGGTTGCCGCCGAGCTGTCCGCATGGCCGGACGCGCTCGTGACCGACGTGGCCAGTGTCAAAGGCGCGATCATTGACGAACTCGTCGCCGAGGGAGCGGACGTCTCCCGGTATCTGGGGTCGCATCCGGTCGCCGGTCGGGAACGCGGCGGCCCAATATCGGCGCGTGCCGACCTCTTTCTCGGCCGACCGTGGGTGATCACTCCGCACGAGAGCACCACCACGGCGCAACTGCACACGATTGAAGACCTCGTGCTCGACCTGGGTGCGGTGCCCGTCACGATGACGGCCGACGAACACGACCGCAGCCTCGCTCTCGTCTCGCACGTGCCCCAAGTGATCGCGAGCCTGCTCGCGCGCCGACTCGGAAACGCTCCCGAGGGTGCGGTCGCCCTTGCCGGACAAGGATTGCGCGACACGACGAGGATCGCATCGAGCGATCCAGAACTCTGGGTGCAGATTCTCCGTGCGAATGCGGGTGCCGTCACCGAAATCCTGCACGCCATTCGCGACGACCTCGACCACGTCATCGGTGCGCTCGACGAGCCAGGAGCGGTCGGCGCCAGACGCACGATCGCCGAGACGATCGCGGGCGGAAACGCGGGCGTTGCTCGCATCCCGGGCAAGCACGGTCAGGCCAAGCGCTTTGCGCAGATCGTAATCATGGTCGACGACCGACCGGGGGAGCTCGCGCGATTGCTCACCGATATCGGCGAAGTCGGTGTGAACATGGAAGACCTGCGCCTTGAGCACTCGCCGGGTGCCCAGATCGGTTTCGCCGAGATCTCGGTGCTGCCCGAGGTCGAGGACGCACTCGCTGGCGAACTCGACGCGCGCGGCTGGAAGATCGCGGGCGCGACCGTATGACCGACCATACGAACGGAGAGAATGTGAACCCCATCGTCGTGGCGCTCGACGGGCCGGCGGGCAGCGGCAAGTCGAGTGTGAGCAGGGCCGCTGCGAAAGCCCTCGGCTTCGATTTTCTCGACACCGGGGCCGCGTACCGCGCTCTGGCATGGCAGAGCCTTGCCACCGGCGTCGACGTTCAGGATCCGCTCGCGGTCGAGGAGGCACTCGCCGACTTCGACTACTCGATCGGCGTCGACCCCGATCACACCACCGTTCGGGTCGGCGGCACCGACGTGACGGCGGCTATTCGCGAGCCTCGCGTGACCGCAGTCGTGAGTGCTGTCGCGCGCATTCCCGCAGTACGCACCCACCTCATCGGGCTCTTCCGCGAGGTGATCGCGGCGAGCGAACGACCGGGAATCGTGGTCGAAGGCCGCGACATCACGACGGTCGTCGCGCCGGATGCCGACGTGCGCATCCTGCTCACCGCATCCGAAGAAGCTAGACTGTCGAGGCGGTCCGCCGAACTCACAGGAGAATCGGTCGAGAAGACCGCGCAGCAACTCGCCTCACGCGATGCCCAGGATTCACGGGTCGTCGACTTCATGAACGCGGCGGAGGGCGTCACGACGCTGGACTCCACCCACCTTGACTTCGAGCAAACCGTCGAGGCGGTCACGGCTCTCGTTCGGGAGTCGACCGCCACGCAGCGGTAGCGCTGCGACCGACACGAATTGGCCCGAGAGCCTGGGAGCACACTCCATGACTGACACAACAGAGAACGACGATTTTCCCGAGCTGGATGCACAGCTCGCCGAGCGCGTGCGAAATCTCGACGACGCTGATGCCGCACGTCGCGCCGAAGCGCTGCGCATCGGCCTGCAGGAGTACGACCTCGACGACGACGACCTCGGCCTGCTCGACGTCGACGTCACCGATCCTGACGCGATCGTGTACTTGCCCGCATTGCCGGTGCTCGCGATCGTGGGACGGCCGAACGTCGGCAAATCCGCGCTCGTCAACCGGATCCTTGGACGCCGTGAGGCCGTCGTCGAGGACACCCCCGGCGTCACGCGCGACCGCGTGAACTACAAGGCGGAGTGGATCGAGAAGAAGTTCACGATCGTCGACACCGGCGGGTGGGAGCCCGACGCGAAAGGCATCAACGCAGCCGTCGCCGCTCAGGCCGAGATAGCAATCGACCTCGCGGATGCCGTGCTCTTCGTCGTCGACGCGACCGTTGGCGCGACCTCGACCGATGAGCACGTCGTGCGCATGCTTCGCGCCACCAAGAAGCCGGTCATCCTCGTGGCCAACAAGGTCGACGACGTGCGCCAGGAGGCCGAGGCCGCGTCGCTGTGGTCGCTCGGACTAGGGGAGCCGTGGATGGTCTCCGCCGTGCACGGTCGCGGTGTCGCCGACCTGCTCGACAAGGTCATCACGATCCTTCCCGACATCTCCGCCGTTGCGAAGCAGGAAGTCGGCGGCCCGCGTCGCGTCGCCATCCTCGGTCGCCCCAACGTCGGCAAGTCGAGTCTGCTCAACAAGACCGCGGGAGAAGAGCGCGTGGTGGTGAACGAGCTCGCCGGAACCACTCGCGACCCCGTGGATGAACAAGTCGAGATCGCCGGCAAATTCTGGCGCTTTGTCGACACCGCCGGCATCCGCCGCCGCGTTCACCTCGCCCAGGGCGCTGACTTCTACGCGACCCTGCGCACCTCGGCTGCGCTCGAGAAGGCCGAGGTCGCCGTCGTGCTCTTCGACGTGACCGAGCCGATCAGCGTGCAAGACCTCAAGATCGTCGACCTCGTGCTCGAATCGGGCCGTGCCCTCGTGCTTGCGTTCAACAAGTGGGACATGCTCGACGACGAGCGTCGCCGCTACCTCGAACGCGAGATCGAACAGGATCTCAGCCATGTGGCGTGGGCTCCGCGTGTGAACATCTCGGCGAAGACCGGTCGGCACATGGAAAAACTCGTGCCGGCTCTCGAAACCGCGCTCGAGTCGTGGGATACCCGCGTGCCGACAGGCAAGTTCAACGCCCTCATCGCCGAACTCACCGCGGAGCACCCGCACCCGGTGCGCGGTGGAAAGCAGCCGCGCATCCTCTTCGGTACGCAGGCGGCGACCCGGCCGCCGACGTTCGTGTTGTTCACGACCGGATTCCTCGACCCGCAGTACCGTCGCTTCATCACGCGCCGCTTGCGCGAGATCTTTGGCTTCGAGGGCAGCCCGATCAACGTCAACATGCGCGTGCGCGAGAAGCGCAAGCGCTCGTAAGCGTGTCTCGTGTCGTCTGACGGTCCGCCGCCATTGCCGCCCCACGTCGTGCGCGACCCGGGCGACGCCTGGGTGTTCGGGCCGACCGGCGAGAAGTTCTGGGGCCGGTTCGGCGCGGCGGGGTTGCTTGCGTGGCATCCGTTTCGTGGCGTGTTGTTGCAGCACCGGGTCGGCTGGAGCCATTTCGGCGGCACCTGGGGGCTGCCGGGAGGCGCGCGCAAGCTCGGCGAGAGCGCGATCGATGGCGCCCTGCGGGAATCCGCCGAGGAGGCCGGGGTGCCGCGCGACGCGCTGCGCGTGATCACGACGTCGGTGCTCGACCTCGGCTTCTGGTCGTACACGACGGTCGTCGCCGAGGTTGTGCGCGACTTCGAGCCCGTCATCGGCGATGCCGAAAGTGCGGAGTTGCGCTGGGCTGCTGTTGATCGCGTTTCTGCGTTCGAGCTGCATCCAGGGTTCGCTGCGGCCTGGCCCGAGTTGCGCGCGCTGCTCGTGCGCTGAGCGCCGACGCGCACGGGAGGCAGTCTCATCGACAACGCACAGATCATCGACAACGCACAGATCATCACCAACCCGCAGATCATCGACACGGTGGTGATCGGCGGTGGACAGGCCGGACTCGCGCTCGGCTACTACCTGAACAAGCGCGCGGCCGATTTCGTC
>JANOYC010000040.1:0-87925 GCA_031428675.1 Microbacteriaceae bacterium
CGCGTGCACATCGATTGCTGTTCCGAACCGTTCCACACGCTCGAAGGAATGCGCAGCATGGATGCGCTCTCGCGCCGACGCGATTTCGCGATCGAGTATGCCAGCGGCCTTGGAGAGTCGTCGGCGCTGGAGGAGAATCGCGTCGGCGGTGGCACCGAGCGCTATGAGCGGCCCGAGAAAAGCGAACAGGAGCGCGAGAGTCGATCCGGTCACGAGGAAGACGACCCCGGCGAAGACGACAGGCACGACTGCCGCGATCACCGGTATGCGCGGTCGTTCCATCGGCGCCGGAAGCCGGGGCAACCGGATGTCTGGCGGCGCGGCGGCGCCGGACTCGGCACGCCCATCGGAATTGATCACCTCGTGATCTGACCACGCCGGGTCGCGATGAGAACGTCAACACCGCGGATTGTGCACAGTGTTGACGGTGATCGCGCTGTGGAGCGCTCAGCTCACGATGAAATACTGCTCCGCAATGTCGACGCGCGACCCGCGCGCAACGTTAATCCGCTTGCCTGGATCGCAGCGACGTGGCGCGTCGCCGGGAACCACCACCACCGTGCCGTTTGCCGAGAACCGATCGCTGATCCACAGCGCTCCGCGCTCCTGACCGAACTCCAGGTGGGTCTTGGAGACCGATCGCGCCGGGTCCACGATCGTCACGAGATGGTCGAAATACTCGGTCGGCTGGGGACTCGGGTTGCGACCGATGAGCCCGCTACCAGTCACGGCGACGATCTCGCCCGTGCTGAACTGCAGCACGTAATTCTGCCCGGGCGAGCGGCTCGGCTGCTCCGATTCGACGAATCCACCAAGCACCGCGAGCTCGTCACGCTCGCCAGGCGCGGCGTGGCCCGGTTCAGCCGGAATCACCTCCGGGATGGGATCGTCGACGCCGTGGTCGCCGATCGGGTCATCGCTCGCACCACCCTCCTCGGCACCGGCACCCGCGGCGCGTTGCGGTTCCGGTAGCGGCTCGATGATCGCCGTGTCGCGGGGTCCCACGGGCGGCTGGTGAGCGGATCGCACCGGGCGTCCACATTCGACGCAGAACATCGCGTCAGCAGGTAGCGGGGTTCCGCAGTACAGGCAGGTCATTGCGGGAGCCTCACTTGCGCTTCAAGAATCTGGTCACACTATATCCACCGAGGCTCTTGAGCGAGACGGCCGCTCGAATCCTCTCCCATCTGGTCCGTCCGATTTCCATGGTCGCGCGGAGGTCGCCGACGGCACGCCAGACGCTGTCAACTTCGATTTCGTCTGGCTCATTCGGCGCGAAAACGGCACGATCGGCAACGCTAGCGAGGATGCGTGATTGCATCCCGCCGAAGGTCCCGGCGATCTCGCTTCTGGTGGCGGAAGGGGGCGGGGTGTACCCGTGGTCGACGATCGCGTCTTCGAACTCGTGCCAGCCACCGGTGATCCGATCAACTGTCGACGGAGCCTTGCGGCGAAGCCTCCTACGCCGGACCTTCGCACCGATGATCACGACGAACGGCGCCAGCAGAACGGCGAACACCACCGCGATCCAGCCGACCACTTGGAGCACCGCGAAGAGCACGAGGAGCACCGGATCCACCGCACGCGGGTCATCCTGCACACTGTCGGGCGTCGATTGACGCTCGAGCGGCTCCGATTCCGTGACCGGCGGCGGTACTACGGTTATCGGCCGTGCCACCTGAGCGGGATCCCGCGGCTCCTCGTCGGGAATCTCGCGAACAGGCGGGGTCGTGTCAATGGCAACCCATCCGTAGTCGGCGGTATTGACTTCAATCCACGCGGTCGCATCAGAGCCGAGCACCGGCACGACTCCGCCATCGGCGGCAGTCTGCGGATTGAACCCAAAGACAACTCGCGCCGGGAAGCCCAGTTGTTGAGCCATAAGGGCGGCGGCGACGGCGTACTGCTCCGCGTCTCCGATCATGCGCGAGCCGGTGAACAACTCGTCGATGCGATCAGCCGCGTGCCCGGACCGGCTGTGCGGCTCCTCGTCACTGACTCCGTGACTGATGTACCCGTCGGCCTTCAGTCCGGCCACCATCGCCGCGAGGCGAGCGCCCGGACCGTCGACCCCCGTGACGTAGTCGTCGAGCGCGACTCCCAATTGCAGGGGGAGCACCTGGGGAACAGGAACGGTCGCGGAGCCGGGGTCGAGCGCGACGAGTTCCTCATCCCCCGGCCGTCGCGGGATCACCGCGTTAAGCACGTAGTTATCGCCATCGGACAGCCCGCCGATGACGGCCGCCGTCCGGCTCGTGTCGTTGTAGTAGAAGGAATTCCTCGCCGCCTCGGCGTCGCTTCCGGCGAACGAGATCGAGGTGAACGCTCCGATCGTCGGAACCCAGACGAGCGAGTAATCGACAATCTGCACGGTAATGCTCGCGGCCTCGCCGACGACACCGGACTGGTCGTAGGAGAACGGTACCCGCGTGAACGCTCCGGACGCACTGGTCACCTGGTCGCTCCCGACCGAGTACACGATGCCGTCGTAGGTATCGAGAGCAGCGACCCGGATGCGCTCCCCCGTCGGCAGGCCGGCAACGGTGAACAGGACAGTGTCTCGGGTCGGAGATCGCCAGTAGCCTCGGTACGTGCTCAATGGGCTCACATAGTCCCTCGGGTCGAAAGGCTGTTCGACCCGATCGCGCAACACCACCCGTTCGTTCACGGGCGGGGCAATGTCGGCGATAGCGACGGCTCCCCCGCTTGCGATCGCGAGAATGAGAGCACCGCTTGCGACCGAGCGAAAGCCCACGAAGCCGCCGCCGGTGGCGTTGTCGACGGAGTTGCCGCGGTCATCCACCGCTTGTGTCGCCACGAGGTGAATTGCTTCGCGACGCCGGTACCATCGCCGCCAGATGAGCCACACGAGAATTGAAAGCATCAGACCGAGCGCTAACGGTTGCGGGAATGACGCGAAATCGGGTCCGAACAAGATGGCGGTGACAAACAGGATGATCGGAGAGATCACCGCCAGATCGCCCGCCCTAGACCGAATTGCTACGGTCAGCCCCACGACGGTCGTGACGAGAACGAGCACGAAAACGGGGACGAGAAGCGCTTCGTAAGCGCCCACCGGCAGGGAAATGGTGAGCAACTGCTTCCAGCCGAGCGCAACTCCGGAGAACAGCGCCGCAAGTCCTTCGAGAGTGGGGAGCACGCCATACAGCGCCAGACTCGGCACCGCAAGCGGCACCCCCAGCACGACAAAGGCGATCACCGATGCGAGCGTAACCCGGAAGGTGCTCCACCGCAGCACGGCGCCGAAGACCGCGATGATGGCACCCACCGCCATCGTTGCGACGACGAGCACAATCAACTCGACACTGCGGTAAATCGGCCAGAACGCCGCGGAAGCGACCACCGTGGTCACCGAGGACATCACGACATTGAGCGTGATGAACCAGCCGCCGAGACGGGGACGCCCGCGCCGCCGGCTCATACTGCTGCCGCCCGAGCGAGTGATTTCTGCAGGTCCTCGAGATATCCGATTGTCAAGACGCTGAGTCCGGGCACGCGACGCATGGTCGGCGCGGCGTCGGGATCGCAGATCACCGCGATCACTTCAACGCCGACGGGGAACTTCGACGCCGCGAGCCGGAGCGTGGATGCTGTGACGGTCGACCCGCAGACGAGAAACGCCACCGATATGCCCGTGACCGAGTCGGCGGCAACTCGCGACACATCAGCGATTCCGAGCGCGTTCGGCGCGTGGTGCACGAGGGTCAGGTCATCCAGCAGACGGCTGCGGCTGAGCGTGGCGAGCGGCCTGATGGCGAAAACGGTTCGCTTCGCGAACTCCGGGGTCTTCTCACTCACCACGACTGACACGTTGCGGAGATCGCGAATCGCGCGAACGCCGAGTGAACCAGTCACGCTGACCGCCATCTCGAATTCATCGTCCGTGCGGTAGTCGGCGCTCGCGAGCGTGAGGGCAACGACCAGTTGGCTGCGCCGGGTTTCCTCGAACTGGCGCACCATGTACTTTCCGGTCTTCGCCGATGACTTCCAGTGGATAAACCGGCGCTCGTCGCCGGGGAGGTACTCGCGAAGCGCGTGAAACGACACGTCACTACTCGTGAGGTCGCGCGTAGGGTTCCCTTCAAGGTCGCGCACGAAACCCGTGCTCGTCGACGGAATTCCGATCGTTCGCGGATGCACGAACAACTCGGCCGACTCCGTCCACACGAGCTCGCGTCGAACGAGTCCCACCGGGTCAGCGCGAACCGTGCGTGCGGGGCCGACCGTCACCACTCCCCGACGAGAGGCTGGGATCGCGAAAGCGTGCTCGAACACGGCGCCTCGGCGCAGGCCCGGCATCACAATCTCGGCAAGACCACGTCCGACCGGAATCTCGACCTTCACGCCGAACACGCGGAACCTCGAGGGGTTGCGAACCACGATCTCGCCAAGCGCCTGGTCGCCCACCACGACGCGCGGATGCACGAGGACAAGCTCAACGTCGAAGGCGCTCCGTCCGATCAGATAGAGCGCTGCCACCGCGAGAAGACCGATTCCCGCATAACCGGCGACGACGAGCTCCATCCACCCGAGCCGGTGGCCAACGATCAGCGAAACCGGAACCAGGGCGATCATCGACCAGCCGAGGGGGGTGATGACCCCGGCGACGCGACGCCAACTCGATCCGACCGCCGACCGCGCGGCTCGGGATGCGCGAACCGACGCGATGACCACGTCGGCGAGCACACCGGTGCGCGCACCGACGATGCGCGTTCGGGAGTTGCTGACGCCGACGGAACTCGTCGACGACGTCGTGTCGGTTCGCGACTGGGACCGCAGCCGCGGAATGGTGTCGCCATCCAGCGTGGGCCGTTCGGGCGCGCGGGAACGGAAAATCACACGGCTTGCCGATCGCTCGGCGGCGGCGTCTCGATGAGCAGCTGTCCGACGATGCTCGCCGTCGTCACGCCGTCGAACTCTGCCTCGGGATCGAGAATCAGTCGATGTGCGAGCACCGGCTCTGCGAGCACCTTCACGTCATCCGGCACCACGTAGTGCCTACCGCTAGCCGCTGCGAGCGTCTTCGCCGTGCGGATGAGCGCGAGCGCGCCGCGCACACTCGCTCCGAGCCGCACCTCGGTGGCCGTTCGCGTGGCCTCCACGAGTCGGGAAACGTAGTCGTTGATCGACGGGTCGACATGCACCGTGCGCGCGAGTTGCCCCATCTCGACGATCGTCTCGGCGGAGACGATTGCGGGCACCGTGGTCTCGTGAGCCTTGTTGCCCGCACCTTCGAGGATTCGCAAAGTGGATGCGTGATCGGGGTAGCCAATTGATGCCTTCATGATGAAGCGGTCGAGTTGGGCTTCGGGAAGTCGGTAGGTGCCGGCTTGTTCGATCGGGTTCTGGGTGGCAATCACCATGAACGGCGCCCCGACGGGGTGCGACACGCCGTCGACCGTGACGTGGCCCTCTTCCATCACCTCGAGAAGAGCGGCTTGCGTTTTTGGGCTTGCCCGGTTGATTTCGTCGGCAAGCACGATGTTGGAGAAGATCGGACCGCTGTGGAACTCGAATTCGTTGGTGCGTTGGTCGAAGATGCTCACGCCGGTGATGTCCCCTGGCAGCAGGTCGGGGGTGAACTGAACGCGGTTGGACGTGCCAGCGACGGTTTGCGCGATGGCCCTGGCGAGCGATGTCTTACCGGTGCCGGGAAAGTCTTCAAGCAGGAGGTGGCCTTCGCTCAGCAATGCCGTGAAGCCGAGTCGAATCACAAAGGTCTTTCCGACAAGCACCTGGTCGACGTTCGCCACCATACGGGTGAAGAGTTCGGAGAACGAGTCGGCCTGTTCTGGAGTCATGGTCATTGGACGTCCTAGTCGTAATCTTCCCAGGCGTACGTACGCGAATACGTGGTTCCGTTTGCCTGGATCGTGATGGTCAGCGACGGGAAAGCCCGCGGTGCGCCGATGGTTTCTGTGACTTCGCAACGTCCCGCTTCGCCGCTGGTGAGTGAGCGCTGGGTTTCGCCGTCATCGCAGGAGTATGACATCGAGGTGTAGTTGCCAACGGGAGATGACGACCAGGTGTACTCCCCCGTGTCAGGTTCTGTGATGTCCGCCGCCTCGGTGCGGGTGAAAACCAAACCGCCGAGTTGCGAATTGAACACGGGCGTCCCGATGGTGAACGGCGCCGACCAGTTGGCGCTGCACAACATCCCCTCGGGATAGTTGCGACATGCCTTCACGCTGACGCTCGTCTTCTTGCCGTACTGAGAACCGTTCGCGGTGGTCAGGAGCGTTCCTGGCGCTGCAGGCCCGTACTCCGAGCCGTCAACGTTCGAGCCACCCAAACGGTAGATGAACGAGTCAGCGTCGGCCGAGCCCGAGCCAATCGAGAAGCCCGTCAATCGAACATCCCACGTGTTGTCACCGCTTGGCTCTGGCGACGTGAGCGTGACCTTGTTGACGGTTCCCGGTCGTGCCCGCGGTGTTGCCTCGACGACCGCGCTATCGGTGCAGCCCATGCCGTTGAACGCGAATACCACGAACGAGTAGGTCGTGTTGGCAGTCAGGCCGCTGAATGTCGTGGAGGTAGCGGTGCCCACGTTGCGCACTTGAGCACTTCCGTTGTCGATGCTCACGCTGTCGGCCGGGAGCGCGCCAGACGGTGTACACGTTGGTGGAGCACCCGAGTACGCGGCGGCGTAATAGCGGGAGATGGCGCGCCCGTTGTCCGTGAACGCTCCTTCCCACGAGAACGAAGCGCTCGAGCCATCGTCGAGAGAACCGGATGCGCTCGTGCTGCCAGCGCGCAGCGGCGGACCGGCGGGGAATCCGACGGCGCTCGCCGCATTCCAGGTGGCGAGCGAGTTGAATGAATCGTTGCGAGCGCTGACGGAATAGCCCACAGCCGATCCGTTGGCCATCCTCGGATCAGTGATCGTCACCGTGTAGCGGGTCCCGACCGCGTCGGTCGAGGGCACCGAGATGGTACGCGAAGGACCACCGTCGATCGTGACTACGTAGCGCGTGATCGGTGTGCCCGCCCCGACGTCACCGGGCTTGTTCCAACCGATGGTCAGACCCTGGTCTGCCGGCGCAGAGCCCAGTGCGGTGGGCGGTGCCGGGATGACGTCAGACCAGATCGGCCCCGAATTCACCGCCGGGTCAGAACTTCCGATCGCGTTTTTCGCGACGACGGCGATACGCACCGCGAAGCCGGGTCCGTTTCCTTGAGTTGTCACCGAGCACAGCGAGCCGCTGCAGCCTGTGGTGCTGATGACCTCCCCGTTGTCAGCGCGGGTGAGCGTGACGTCGAAGCCGGTGATCGGGGCATTGTTGAACCCGCCGTTGTTCCACGCAACGACGAGCCGCCGATCGCCGAATTCGGTCACGCGTACGTTGTTGACCGGGTCGGGACGATCTTGAACCGAGATCTTCACCGAGCCCCACACGAATCGTGCCGGTTCGCCGGTCGCGTCCGCCACCTGATACTGGAAGTTCGCATCGCCAGGAGAGGCGGATGCGGCGACCGTCACGGTCAATCGAGCGTTGTCCGCACTCGGACTGACGCTTACCCCGGGGGGAAGGCTGCCGCCGTCGATCCCGCGCACTGCAACGACGCGCAGCGGCGCATCCGGGAACGGATTGGTGGCCTGATCGTTGGCCAGCACATCGACGATCGTCGTGTCGCCTCTCTTGGTCACGGCGGTGTCTGTGGCCGGTCGCGTGAGTGGTCGCGTCGACGGCACGATGCTGAGCTGGATTCGTCCCGCTTTGCCTTCGGCCACGGAGTCGCGTACGGCGAGGGTGATCGCGGTCGTTGTGCCCCGCACCGCGTTCGGATTCGCCCGCACAGTCAACCGCTGTCCGATGAGGGTGTAGGAGAAGTTGGCCGGCTGAGGATCGACGATCGTATACACGAGCTCGTCAAGGTCGTTCTCGTAGGGATAGTTCGTGAGTTTCACGAGATCCAGGGTCTTGTCCTGCCCGGGCTCGAAGTCGAGCGTCGCACCGGTGAACACAGGAGGCTGGTTATCGCGCGGAGTGACCGTGATCGGCAACACGAGGTTGGCCGTGCGCCCATCGGGATCAGTGGCGGAGGTGCCGTCGGTTACCTCGAACGCGATCGAGGCCGGACCGAAGTACTTGTCGGCCGACGTGAATCTCAGCGTCGTCGGGTCGACGACCACATCGGCGCCGTTCGAGTGCGTCGCGCGCACGGTCGCGGTGTCGGTGAGCCGCACAGATTTTCCGCCGATCGCGAGCACATAATCGTTCAGATTGATGGTGATCGTGTCTTCGCTTTTGACTTCGATCGGGCGAGCGTTGCGATTGAGTTGCGGAAGAGCGTCGTCGAAGCCGGGCACCCAGATGAACGCGGAGGAGAACACCGAGGAGTCATCCGGGTGTGTCACCGTGAACGGGATGATCTGGCTATCGTCGCGGATCGCGACGCGGACTCGCTTAGAGTCGGTGACCTCGATCCCCTCTCCATAGCCCGGATAAATGGCAACACCGAGTCTGGATGCGTCGCCGTCGGCGAAGAATACGTTGGCGAGCACGTTGACGTCGATCGATTGGCGATCAAGTACGTCACTGAGCGTCAGCACGCTGTCCCGGACTACCGGGCGAGACAGCGGAGCTTCCGGATCGACGATGACGCGGATGAAGTTGGAGCTCGATCCGCCGAATTGATTCTCGATCGTGTAGACGACTCCGTACCGCCCGGGATCCGCCGGTGGAGTCACCCGCACCACATCGTCGACGACTTCCGCGGTTGTCAGCGAATCGTTCGGCTCCGCCGAGACGACGCTCAACGGGCTACCGTCGGGGTCTGAATCATTGGTGAGCACTTGCACCGACACGGTGACACCCGGTCGCACCACGACCTCGTCCACGACCGCCACGGGATTTCTGGTTCCGTCCAGACGCGCGCTGATACCGACCCGCACGAGACCGGTGGCCCTCGCCCCCAGAGAGTCGATGACGGTGTAGGAAAACGAATCGGTGCCGGCAGAGTATTCGCCCGCGGAGTACGCGAAGTAATTCGGGCCGACTTCGGTCACCGAGCCTTTTTCGGGACTCGATTCCTGCCCGAGCAATTGCACGGTGTCGCCGTCGGGATCGATGCCGGAGAGCGGAATCTCGATGCGTACGGTTTCGCCGGCCAGCACGCGGGCCGTCACCCCACGCGGGACGGGCGCGCTGTTGGTGGCGAGGTCGGCTTCGCGCACTTTGATGCGAACCTGTGCGCGAGCGGTTTGGCCATCCGGCCCAGCAATCTCGTACACGGCGGTGAAGTTACCGGTGCGTTCCGGTGCCAGGTAGCGCAGTGTCGCGCCGGAGACGAACAGTAGCCCCGCGTCGGCGGGCAGTCCCTCGGCGAGCGTCGGGCGAAGCGTGATGTCTTCGCCGTCCGGCTGCTCGTCGTTGGCGAGAACCGGGATGTCGATGGCGGCGCCAACCCGAACGGTGATTTCGTCGTCGGTAGCGACGGGCGGCTGAATCCTCGCCGGAGCCGGAATCTCGACAACGGTGATGACGCCCTCCGCTTCGGCGAGGCCGTTGCTGACCCGGTAATTGAAGGATACCGGGCCGCTGTCCAGCGGGGCATCGAGGCTCACTCGGACGATGCGTTGCTCGAGCACCTCGGCTCTCACCCCGGAATCCACCGGCACGTTCATGACGCCGGAGACCAGCAAGACTCCGCCCGCCGGATCGATGTCTGTTGCGGCGACGTCGACTCTCGCGTCGCGCAGGGTTTGCACGAACACCGTCTTGGGAACCGTGATCGGCTTGGTGTTCGCATCCGGCGGCGACGCCACGTCGACGCGCACGATTCCCGTCGACGTCTGCGCACCGTCCGACACCGTGTACTCGAGGTAATGAGTTCGCACTTCGGTGCTCACGAAACGGAACAGTCCGGATTCGTAGCTCGGCGTGATCGTTACTCCCGCCTTCGTCGGCACGCTCGCGAGCCGGAGCCCGCCGGTTCCACCGCGAACGTGATCGAGCGGATTGACCGTAACTTCCTGTCCCGCGTAGGCCAGCACCACGAACGGATCGGCGATGATGGGGACGTCTCCCGACGGATGCACCGTCACCGACAGACTGCCGCTTCCTTGGAGCACGCCGTCGGAGACCACCAGGCCAACGCCCTTCACGCTCGAGGGTCGCTCGCCGGCATCCACGAATACGACCGTTCCGCCCGGCTTGTAGCTCACCTGATCGGGCTCAGCTGCGGATGCGCTCGACAGGAACATCGTGTCTCCATCGGGATCCACCCAATCGCCGAGCACTTGGACGCTCACACGACCGCCGGCCTCGACGGTGGTCTTGGTCGATCGCACCTGTGTGGGTGCAGCGTTCTCGCCGCCGCCCCGCACGGTCACGGTGACGGTCGCTGCCGCTGCACCACCGCGTCCATCGGTGATCGTGTATCGGAAACTCAGTTGCCCGGATGCGTTCGGCGCGAGCGTCAACTGCAGTTGCTGGCGCTCTGTGACGAAATCGAGACGCCCCACGTTCTCGTCAACGGCGGTCGTTTCGCTGATTACGAGCACATCGCCGTTGGGGTCGTAATCGTTCAAGAGCACCGGCAGTATTGTCGCCCGCCCTGGACGGGCGCCGAACTGGTCGTCGATCGCGACCGGCGGAACCTGAACTTTGTCGACCTCCGGTGGCGTGTCGAGGTCGTTCTCCTGCTGTTGTTGTTCGTCTTGAGTGACGACGATGAGGTCGGCCCAGTTGTTGATGACCTCTCCCTCACGCTGCACCGCCCACGACGCGCCCCCGCGCTTGTCGTTGAGAACCACTCGGTCTCCGTTGCGGGCGAACGCAAGGGTGGCGTCGCCGCGCAGACCGGTAAGGCCGATCGATGCGGATACGGCGTTGTCGCAATCCCTCCACGCCTCGCCCCCGGCCCACGCCGCATATACGCAGCCGTCGGCGACGACGGGAGCCACGGGAGCGCCGCCCTGATCGTCGACGACCGTTTCAGGCGTGCCGCCCGTCAGCGGAACAGCAATCAGGCCGGCAGGCACTCCGACGTAGATGCGGTCACCCGACGAGGTTGCAAGCTGCAACACCGCCGCCTCGGATGCATCGAACCAGTCGCTCAGGTCGACGGTTGACCCTGACAAGTGGAGTTCCCGCGCCGCGCTGTCGAGAACTGCCCAGGTGTCGCCGACGCTCGTGATCGAGTACTCGCCATCCGCCGACGCGAAATCGACCGCTTGAGCGTTCTCGACCACGTCGGTGGCGCCGGGATCGAGGCGATACACCTGATTCGCGGTCGGCGAGAAGGCGACAAAGTGACCGCTATCGTTGACGGCCCCTACCGCACCTTGGCCGAAGCTCAGGGTTGACGGAGTTTGTGCATCGAAGGTCGGAAGATCGACGAGCGGAACGACCCATACTTCTCCGGTGCCACGCTCGAGAATCACGACGTGCGAACCCGCGAGGAACACCTCGGGTCGGCTGGGCGGGAGTGCGACACTGTCGGTGATTTGCGAGGTGGCGGGATCCACCATGTCGATCTTGCTGTTGCCGCGGTCAAATAGCAGCACCGTTGCACCCCGCTGAATGACCTCGAGTTCGGATGATCCGGCCGAAATCACGGAGTTCAGTTCGAAAACCTCGGTGTTCGCCCGACCAATCGCCTGTTCCGACGCGTTGGAGACCCATACCGACGCGTCGTTCAGATCGAGCCGCTGCGCCGGATATCCGCCGGAGACGACGGCGATCGTCACGACGAGAGCCGCGACAAGCGAACCGCTCGTCACGGTGGCGACGAGCGATTTCCGCGCCGATAACCAGCGCCTAAACATGGTCCATCATCACCCGGGAACGTCCACGCATTTCTGTCCGCTGCGCTCTCCGGTTGTGCCGTCGCGGTTGACGAGAACGGTGATACAGGCCCGGGTTCCGGGTGCGGCATCGACACTGAACGCCGTCTGCCGCTGCAGGCTGGAGCCCCCGTCTTGGGTCTCGATCTGATAGCTGTCGGTCGGCGCCAGCCCCGGGTCCGACCAACGAAATTCGACGGACCCACCGCGAACGCTCCCGGTTATGTCTGAGACCACAGGGATGTCGCCGGAATCTCCGCGTAAGAACACCAGCGTTGCCGTGGCGCCGAGAGCAATCACGAGAATTGCACTACCGACGAGGCCCCATGCCAGCGCCTGCATGCCTTTGCCCTGGGTGCGAGGTCTAGTGCCCGTCGCCTTCGGCTGTGCGCTGGTGCCTCGCTCGCCCACGGCGAGCGCATCCTGACCCCCGCGTCGACGCCGACGAGGATTGCCCGACGGAGCCACCGCACTTGTGCCACGAATGAGTGTGCGGTCCTCCATGTCGGCGACCGTTGCGAGAGCCCAATCGTCCATGGCTACTTCGATGGGAGTCTGAACTACCCCGAGTTCGAGTTCGACAGACTGCAACTCGCGAATCAGTTCGAGCACGCTTTCTGGGCGATTCTCCGGCTTGCGTGACATCGCCCGAAACAGAGCGCGCTCGAGGGTCTGCGGTACGTCGGGTCGGCCGATCGGCTGTGGCTTGCCCTTATTGATGCGGGACACCAGGTCGTTCGACTTGTTCGCGTCGCCCGGTATTTCAAAGGGCGAGCGGCCGGCAAGCAGGGAATACACCGTGGCCGCGAGAGACCATACTTCGCTCGCGATCGTGCCGGCAGTCTCATCGGCGAGCACCTCGGGTGCCGACCACGGGATCGACAGGCCCACCGCTTCTTGCACTTGCGACTCGCTGAGCGTCGCGGCGATGCCGAAGTCCGACAGCACCGGGTGACCATAGGCCGTGAGGAGGATGTTCGATGGCTTGATATCGCGGTGCAGGACTCCCGCGCGGTGCGCGGTTTCGATCGCGCTGCCGATCCTGACGCCGATTCGAAGCACCTCGGCGACGGGGAGCCGTTCAGCACGATATCGCTGGCTCAGGGCTGATGAGCACAGCTCCATCACCAAGTACGGTCGTCCGTCGGCGGACACGCTGGCTTGGTAGACAGTCAATATTGACGGGTGCGAGCTCAACTGAGCCATGAGGTTTGCTTCGGCCTGAAACATCTGGCGGACGCGGTCGTTCACGACCTCGCTGAGCATAACCTTGACCGCGACTTGGCGGCGCGGCATGTTCTGCTCATACAGGAAGACATCGGCGAATCCGCCGGATCCGAGCACGTGCATGTGCGAGAAACCCGGGAGGCTAGGCGGCTGCGAAGGCAGACGACGCGTCACACAGACCCCCCTCTAGGTCGAATCTCTCCATTGTAAACGCCCCGTCGCGGTGCTCCAGGTGGTTCACCCCCGAACGGGGGAGACGCTGGTGTCGGCGATCCCATCGGTCATCGAGCGCACTTCCACAAGCACACAGGTGACGTTGTCGCGGCCGCCCGCCGCGAGCGCCGCGTCGACGAGTGCACTCACCGTCTCGCTCACGGTCAGGCCAGCGGCGAGATGAAGCCGAATCCGATCATCGCTGATCTCTTTGGTCAGACCGTCGGAACACACGAGCATTCGTAGCCCTGCCGAGAGTGGCACACTCCAGAAATCCGGCTGAGGCGCGTGCATGAATCCGACCGCACGAGTGATGACATTGCTCTCGGGGTGCGCTTCCGCTTCCTGTCGCGTCAGGAGGCCCGATTCCACAAGCTCCTGCACGACAGAATGGTCGACGGTCACCTGTGTCAATTCGTTGCGGATCATCCGGTAGACGCGACTGTCGCCGATGTTGAATACCAGGAAAGCGGGAGCGCTGTCGCGCATCTCCAGCACCACGCCGGTGGCCGTCGTGCCGACTCCGCTCGGCGTGCCAGCGCTCAAGTCGGCAATGTCCCAGGTCGCATCCTCGAGAGCGTGAACGATCGCGCTCTCGTCGGCGAAATCGCCGTCGATCGCTTCCGCGAGACGTTCAACGACCGCCGCACTCGCGCGATCTCCCGAGGAGTGCCCGCCCATCCCGTCAGCCACGGCGAAGATGGGGCTGAGGGCAATGAAGCTGTCTTCGTTCGCCGAGCGCCGTTTGCCGGTGTCGGTCGCAGCGGCCCAGGCGATCGTGATTCGTCCTGCGTCGGTGCCGGGAATCGCGATGGTGTGCGAGCGCACGTTCTCACCGATCTCGGTCACGTCGAACCTCTCTCGATTCCCCAGCGGACCGATCCGGATGATCGATGCGGCTCAGGCGGTCAACCTCATCGGCAGCACTTCGATAAGTATGCCGTCACCGATGTCCACAATGGTGCCCGGGGTCACCACGAGCGACTCCCCCTGTCGAAGTTTTCGGGGCGATCCGCCGGGAATGGTGACGAACGTGCCGTTGGTCGACTTCATGTCGGTGACGACAACTCGCGGTCCGAGCTGCCGAAGTTCCACGTGCGTACTCGACACCTCGCGGCGCGGCGACGTCACGGCAATCAACAACGGTTCACCACCGGTGGCAATGCGCGGTGCGCTCGGAGAGCGCCCGATGTAGGAGGTGCGATCGAGCGAGATGACGTCACCGTCGTCTCCGATGCGGAATTGGTAGTGTCCGCGCTCCCCGGGATCCTCATCATCGTCGGAGACGATCGAGGTATCGGCCCGGCGATGCGCCGGAATTATGGTGTCAGCGTCGTCAGCGAGCACCGAACTACTCTCCGCCGATGTACGACATCACGTGCTTGATGCGGGTGTAGTCCTCAAAACCGTACGTTGACAGGTCTTTTCCGTACCCGGAGTGCTTGAAGCCGCCATGGGGCATTTCCGCCACGAGGGGAATGTGCGTGTTGATCCAGACGCACCCGAAGTCCAACCGCTTGGCGAAACGCATCGCGCGGCCGTGGTTGCTCGTCCACACGCTGGACGCCAGACCATAACTGACCCCGTTGGCCCATTCCAGGGCCTGAGCATCGTCGCGGAACTTCTGCACGGTGATCACCGGTCCGAATATCTCCTGCTGGATCGCGGCATCATCCTGGTGCAGCCCGCAAACGACGGTGGCTTCGTAGAAGTACCCCACCGTGCCCTGACGGCTTCCCCCCAGTTCGACGGACGCATGAGTGGGCAGGGAGTCGATTACGCTCTCGACGCGCTCAAGTTGGCTCTTGTTGTTGACGGGGCCGAAGAACACGCCGTCTTCCCGGGGACCACCGGTGCGAACATTCGTTCGCGCATAGTCGACGAGCGCGGCAACGAACTCGTCGTGCACCGATTCGTGCACGAGCACACGCGTGGCCGCGGTGCAGTCCTGCCCGGCGTTGAAGTAACCCGCGATGGCGATACCCTCCACCGCGGCCGCGATATCCGCGTCGGCAAACACGATGACCGGCGCTTTACCGCCCAGCTCAAGGTGCACCCGTTTGAGATCGCCGGCGGCTGCGCGGGCGACCTCCATCCCCGCACGCACCGAGCCGGTGATCGACACCATTTGCGGAGACGGGTGGTCGACCATGAGCGCGCCGGTTGTGCGATCGCCTGTGATCACGTTGAGCACGCCCTTCGGCAGGAACTCTGCGGCTACCTCGGCGAGCAGAAGCGTCGACAGCGGCGTCGTATCGCTCGGCTTCAGTACGGTCGTGTTTCCGGCCGCGATTGCTGGCGCGACTTTCCACACCGCCATGTTGAGCGGGTAGTTCCACGGCGTCACCTGCCCGATGACGCCGATGGGCTCACGACGAATGAACGACGTGTGATCTTTCATATATTCGCCGGCAGAGCGACCCTCAAGATTCCGAGCTGCACCGGCGAAGAAACGCAATTGATCAACCGACAGCAGAATCTCATCGGCGACAAGCGACGCCCTCGGCTTGCCGGTGTCTTGCGACTCCAGATCGGCGAACTCCTCAGCACGGGCCTCCATCGCGTCGGCGATGCGGAAAAGCGCAAGCTGGCGCTCTGCCGGAGTCGCTTCGCTCCACTCCTCAAACGCCGTCGACGCTGCCGCGAACGCCGCGTCGACGTCGGCCGCTCCGGAGACGGGAGACGACGCGTATCGATCCTCGGTCGCCGGGTCGATCACGTCGAATGACATGTCACCGGCCGACTCGACGTATTCACCGTTAATGAAGTTGCGAATCTCGCGTGCACTCATGCCCTCAACCCTAAACCCCCGGATTCACCGCGCTCCAGCGCCTTCACCTACGATTTCCATCGTCATATGGCTCCACAATTGCGGATCCGCTTGTAACTGCCCATGCCCGCTGACAGAATCGAACCATGAACGTGTCGAGCAAGGCGAACTCCTCGCGCCCTTTGCAGTTGGACGAGGTGTCGAAATCGATCATTGAGCAACTGCAATCCGACGGCCGTCGATCGTACGCCGAGATCGGCAAGGCAGTAGGGCTCAGCGAAGCCGCCGTGCGACAAAGAGTGCAGAAACTTACGGATTCGGGCGTCATGCAGATCGTGGCGGTCACCGACCCCATGCAATTGGGCTTCTACCGACAAGCGATGATCGGAATTCGCGTTTCCGGCGACACCACGGTTGTCGCCGATCAGATCGCCACAATCCCCGCCGTCGACTACGTCGTCTTGACTGCGGGCAGTTTCGACATACTCGCTGAGGTGGTCTGCGAGAACGACGACGACCTCATCGAACTTCTCAACAGGAACATTCGCGGCATCGACGGAGTCGCCTCCACCGAGACTTTCGTCTATTTGCGATTGACGAAACAGTTCTACAACTGGGGCACACGATGACGACATTTGACGAAGCCGATCTCCAACAGAAGGCCAAAGACCACCTGTGGATGCACTTCGCCCGGCAGTCGGGAATGGAGAACGGCCACGGGGTTCCGATCATCACCCGCGGCGAGGGTCACCACATCTGGGATTCGACGGGCAAGAAATACATCGACGGTCTGTCCGGTCTTTTCGTTGTGAACGCCGGACACGGTCGTCGAAGGCTTGCCGAGGTTGCTGCCCGTCAAGCACAGGAACTCGCCTTCTTCCCGCTATGGTCCTACGCGCATCCGGCCGCCATCGAGTTGGCGGATCGTCTGGCCGACTACGCGCCGGGAGACCTGAACAGGGTTTTCTTCTCCACCGGCGGCGGTGAGGCGGTCGAAACCGCCTTCAAGCTTGCAAAATATTTCTGGAAGCTGCAGGGCCGGCCGATGAAGACGAAAGTCATCTCCCGCGCCGTCGCCTACCACGGCACGCCGCAGGGTGCGCTCGCGATCACAGGCATTCCCGCCATGAAGCAGATGTTCGAGCCCATCGTGCCCGGTGGATTCCGAGTGCCGAACACAAACTTCTACCGCGCCGACGAGATGGGCTTCACCGGCGACGTCGAGCAGTTCGGAGTGTGGGCCGCCGACCGCATCGAGGAGATGATTCAGTTCGAGGGTCCGGAAACGGTGGCCGCGGTGTTCCTCGAACCCGTGCAGAACTCCGGCGGGTGCTTCCCCCCTCCTCCCGGTTACTTCCAGCGGGTGCGGGAGATTTGCGATCGCTACGACGTGCTGCTCGTGAGCGACGAGGTGATTTGCGCGTTCGGACGAATCGGGCACATGTTCGCGTGCGACGCCTATGACTACGTGCCCGACATGATTACCTGCGCCAAGGGAATGACGAGCGGCTACTCCCCCATCGGCGCCACAATCGTCAACGAACGGGTCTACGAACCGTTCAAGCACGGCGATACCGCGTTCTATCACGGCTACACCTTCGGAGGTCACCCGGTATCCAGCGCCGTCGCGCTCGCCAACCTCGATATCTTCGAGGAGGAGAAGCTCAACGAGCGGGTGCGCGAGAATTCCCCGGTGTTTCGCGCGACCCTCGAGAAGCTCCTCGACCTGCCGATCGTCGGCGATGTGCGCGGCGACGGATACTTCTTCGGCATCGAACTTGTCAAAGACAAGACGACCAAAGAAACGTTCACCGACGACGAATCGGAACGCCTCCTCCGAGGCTTCTTGTCGAAAGCGCTCTTCGAAGCCGGGCTCTACTGCCGGGCCGACGACCGCGGTGATCCGGTTGTTCAGTTGGCTCCGCCACTCACGATCGGCCCGGCCGAATTCGACGAGATCGAGGACATCCTGCGCGCGGTGCTCACCGAGGCGTCGTCGCACATCTGACCGGTCTGCCGTGCAGGACTACCGTTCCTTGAGCTTGTGGTTCGACCAAGTGCAGGACGACCTCACCCCACGGCCCGCTCTCGGCGGCGCTGTGAGCGTCGACGTGGCGATCGTCGGCGGCGGGCTCACTGGGCTGTGGACCGCGTATTACCTCCAGCAGCTGGATCCACGACTTCGGATCGCCGTGGTCGAGAAGGATATCGCGGGTTTCGGCGCCTCCGGGCGAAACGGCGGCTGGTGTTCGGCGTTGTTTCCGGTTTCCTTCGGTGCTCTGACGCGGCGGTACGGACGCGACCGGGCCGCCGCGATGAGGCGAGCCATGATCGACACCGTCGATGAGGTCGGCCGCGTCACTCGCGCCGAAGGCATCGATTGCGACTTTGAGCTGGGCGGCACGATCACGTTCGCGCGCTCGGCCGCCCAACTCGCTGCGGCGAGGTCGGCGGTGGCCGAGTCGACGCACTGGGGTGTCGATGAGGTGCGCTTCATCGACGGCACCGAGTCGAGCGGCACCGGGTTGGGCGCGAACGGGGCGATCGGCGCCACCATTACCCCGGTGTGTGCGCGGCTCCAACCCGCAGCCTTGGTTCGGCAACTGGCGACGACGGTGACTCGGCGCGGCGCCCAGCTCTTCGAGCACACCCCGGCCGTTGCCGTCCGGCCCGGACTCGTCGAGACGCCGAGTGGTCGTGTGTCGGCGGACCACGTCGTGATAGCTACCGAGGCGTATGGAGCAACGTTGCCGGGGATGCGCAGACGCACCCTGCCGCTCTACTCCCTCATGATTGCGACCGAACCTTTGTCCGACGAAATCTGGAACGACCTCGGAATCGCCCACGGCCAGACGTTCACCGACTATCGCCACTTGACGATCTACGGACAACGAACGGCTGACAATCGGATTGCTTTCGGAGGGCGAGGTGCGCGCTACCACTGGGGCAGCAGCATCCGAGGCGAGTACGACCGCGTCCCCCGGGTTTTCGATCATCTGACACACGCGTTGCACAACCTCTTTCCTCAGGTTGCCGGCGCCGCGATCACGCACCGATGGGGCGGGCCGCTCGGAGTGGCTCGCGACTGGCACGCATCGGTCACTCTGGATGCGGCGTCGCGCATCCTCTCGGCCGGAGGTTACGTTGGCGATGGACTCAGCACCACCAATCTGGCGGGGCGCACCATGGCCGACCTGATCATCGGAGTCGACTCGCCGATATCACGATTGCCCTGGGTAGGTCATCAGTCTCCCCCGTGGGAACCGGAGCCGTGGCGCTTTCTTGGCGCGAACCTCGGCCTCGCGGCAATGGCAGTCGCCGACGTCGAAGAGCGGGTGACCGGCAGACCGTCAATCCTCGCCCGGGCTACCGGCAGATTAACTGGCCACTAGAACCCAAAAACGAGCGACCAAAAGATTTTCGGGAATCTGGGAATGTTGCCGACTTCAATGCGATTGCATAGAAGTATGACTACTACCACTCTGCACCCCCAGTACCTTGCCGGCGTTTGGAAACTCGACCCCACGCACTCCGAGATTTCGTTCTCGGTGCGCCACCTTGCAATCAGCAAGGTTCGCGGCACCTTCGAGACCTTCGACGTGACCATCGTGACGACCGATGACCCGCAGCAGACGACGATTGAGGCGACCGTCGACGTCGCTTCGGTGAACACGAATCAGAAGGACCGCGACCAGCACTTGCGCACGAGTGATTTCTTCCTCGTCGAGCAGTACCCGACGATGACGTTCACGTCCACCGGTTTTGCGGGCACGGCCGACGGCTTCTCGGTTACCGGCGACCTCACCCTCCGTGGCGTGACCAAGAGCGTGACGCTCACGGGAGAGTTCGGCGGCGTGGTGACCGACGGTTACGGCCAGACCAAGGCCGGCGCGTCGGCCACCACAAAGATCAACCGCCACGATTTCGGCATCAGCTGGAACGCAGCGCTTGAGGCCGGCGGCTTCACGCTCGGCGACGAGGTCACGATCTCGCTCGAAATCCAGGTCGTCCTGCAGAAGTAGTTCGTCAGAATCAACTCGTCGGTACTCGATGAGTCGGCGGCAGTCGGGAAGCACTCCCGGCTGCCGCCGCCCCGTGCACTGCTATTCTGGGCAGGGAACTTCGCCGGGGGGAAACGTGCTGTTCAGCGACGATAATGAGCGTCCCGCTCCGGTCCAACGCACCATGACGAGACGCCGCATCGCGGGCATCGTCACAACGCTCGCGATCATCGCGACTATTGCAACGGTGGGCGGTTGGGCACTCCTGAACTCCCGCAGAGTGGCGGATCAGTTCACCGTGTGGGGATTCACTCCCAGCGCCGCACTCCTCGGCTACATCGACCGTGCGTCGATGACCGAAGAGGGCGAGTTTCTTTTTCTCGCGAGCACCCCGACCATCGCTTCGTCCGCCGAATTCGACGAGGTCTGCAGAAGCCATCAAGAAGACGTCGGCATTCTCGGATGCTACGTGCCCCGCGGCAAGACCATCCACCTGTTCGACGTGACCGATGACCGGCTCGATGGAATCGAGGAGGTCGTCGCCGCGCACGAGATGCTGCACGCCGCGTGGGATCGCCTGGGTCGAGCGGAGCGCGACCGGCTGGAACCGCTGCTTGAAGCCGAGGCGGAAAGACGGTCGGGCGACACCGAATTCATCGAGCGCATGGACTTCTACGCGAGATCCGAACCGGGACAGCGATCCAATGAACTGCATTCGATCATCGCCACCGAAATCGCCGATATCGCGCCAGCGCTGGAAGCCCATTACGCGCAGTACTTCGAGCGCCGGTCCGATCTGGTCACCCTGCACGTCGCGTCGAACACGGTTTTCGTGCAGTTGCAGGAACGATCGGAGGCGCTCGTGGCATCCCTAGCCACCCTGCGCGCCGAAATCGAATCGGATTACGCCGATTACAACGCCGGCTACGACCGGCTGAATGCAGACATCCAAGCGTTCAATCGCCGCGCAGACGATGGCGATTTCTCGTCGTTCGCGACTTTCGACAGGGAACGACGCGCTCTGTTTGTGCGTCAAGCCACTCTCGATGCGCTGTACGCCTCAATTCAGGAGCGCACCGCCCAGTACGACGCCGACGTCGCCGAACTCGACACCATCAACGCAGAAGTCGCGGAGCTGAACGCGAGCATCAATATTGCCCCGCGCACCGGCGAGGGCATGTAGCCACGCGGCCACCATCCCGGCGTACAGTCGAATCATGATCACGTCGGACACCCACCGCCCCTATCTTGTGCGCATCCCCAGCCCGATCGGGCGCATCGAAATCATCGGCGACGACACTGCCGTGACCCAGGTGACCATCGCCCGCAACGACGTACTTCCGCACGATGACGAACCCGAGCGCGGCAACGAGATCATCGCCACCGCGGCCGCCCAACTGACCGAATACTTCGACGGGTCGCGCCGCGACTTCACCGTGCCCGTCCGGCTCGCCGGCACACAGTTCCAACAGAGCGTGTGGTCGGAGCTTAGAGTGATCGATTTCGGCTCCGTGACTTCCTACGGCGCCCTCGGCCACGCCACCGGGCGAGGGACTGCGGGCCGGGCGGTCGGCGGCGCCGTCGGCGCCAACCCCGTGCCCATCATCGTGCCGTGCCATCGCGTGCTCGCGGCCGGCGGCCGCATCACCGGTTACAGCGGCGGCAACGGCATCCCGACCAAAGAATGGCTGCTTGCGCACGAAGGCATCGCCCACTCGTGACCATCGTCGGCGAGGACGGACGCCCGCGGTGCGCTTGGTGCGCCGCTGATCCCGAGTATCGCCGCTATCACGACGAGGAGTGGGGCGTGCCTCTCCACGGTGATCAGAAGCTGTTCGAGAAGATCAGCCTGGAGGGATTTCAGGCCGGTCTGTCGTGGATATCGATCCTGCGGCGACGGCCCGCCTTTCGCCGCGCGTTCCACGACTTCGACCCCACAACCGTGGCCGCGATGACCGACGACGATCAAGCAGAGCTGCTCGCCGACCCGGGCATCATCCGCAACAGAGCGAAGATCGCGGCGACGGTCAGCAACGCCCAGGCGGTTGTCGAGATGTGCAGAGACAACCCCGGCGCCCTCGACGAACTCGTCTGGTCATTTGCGCCGTCAGCCGCCCGCTCCCGACCTCGATCCTCTGGCGACCTCGTCGCCACGACACCGGAGTCTAAGGCGTTGAGCCGCGAACTGAAGTCGCGCGGGTTTCGATTCGTCGGACCGACCACCATGCACGCACTCATGCAGGCAGCGGGCCTCGTCGACGACCACGTGACCGGGTGCTGGCGCGTCCGAGAAGAATCACACGACGAGATCGATCTCGCCTTGACGCCCGGGTTCGAGCCGCACGCCCACTCCGTCCGCCCATGAGCACACCGCATCCACGGATTCGTGCGCAATCTGGGCCTGGATCACCGCCCGAGCGAACTCGCCCTTCGCCTTCTTGTTGAAGTGATTGAGCGCCCGGCGACGCCCAGCGCCATCGTCGGCGATAACTCGAACGAACGCGCAGTTCTCTCGCTCTGGGCGCGGTCCGAGCGCCGCATAGCCTTCGGATCGCAGGTCGAGGATGAGCCCGGGGTACCGAGCAAGAACTGCGCTGATCGGCGCGCTCCAGTGCTGGCGGAGGCGCACTTTCGGCAATCTCGAATCGTGCGAAAGCCGATAGGCGGGAATCGGGTCGAGAGCTCGGACAAGCCCGAACAGTGCGGAGTGAATGACGACCGTCGCGTTCGCGAATTCGCGTTCCTGAGTCGACAAGCTCGGAGCATCCAGCGCGTCGTACAGCACCCCGGTATAACGGTCGATCGCCGGAAGCACTGGCGCCGACATGACAACCCGGTTGCGGTCGATCTCGAAGCGCTGCGTGGCGCCAAGGCCGAGACCTGCCGTCGACGCTTTGAGATTTCGAGAGAGCACACGGAGAGCGGCGAGCGTTGCCCGCCGCTTTGTCGTGAGTTCAGGAAAGCCCAAGGCGGTGAGGTCGAGAGAGGTGCCGACCTCGCCGCCGTCACGCTTCGTTTCGGACGGGGGTAGAAGAAGAATCACCCAGCGCTAAGAGAGTTCGGCGTTACGGGCCACGATCGTCACGACGTTGTTGTCGACAGAAAGAAAACCATCGTCAGCCGTCGCTGTGATCCACTGGCCGTCACGAGTCTTCACGCGCACGGCGCCAGCGCCCAAGATGGCGAGGATCGGCTCGTGCCCGGGCAGGATGCCGATCTCGCCTTCCGTCGTGCGCGCAGTGATCTGCTTGGCCGCTCCGGTCCACACCTCGCGGTCGGCAGAAACGACGCTCACCTGGAGTTCAGCCATCTCTAGCCGTTCTCCTTCTGGATTTGCGCCCACCGCTCCTCGACATCGCCGATAGCGCCGACGTTGAAGAACGCCTGCTCTGCGACGTGGTCGAATTCGCCCTTGACGATCGCGTCGAACGACTCGATCGTCTCCTTGAGCGGAACGGTCGAACCCTCAACGCCGGTGAACTTCTTCGCCATGTAGGTGTTCTGCGAGAGGAACTGCTGGATGCGGCGAGCCCGCGACACGGTGATCTTGTCTTCTTCGCTCAATTCGTCGACACCGAGGATCGCGATGATCTCCTGCAGTTCCTTGTTCTTCTGCAGGATCGCCTTCACGCTCGTGGCAACACGATAGTGGTCGGCGCCCAAGTACCGGGGGTCGAGGATACGACTCGTCGAGGTCAGCGGGTCGACGGCCGGATAGAGGCCCTTCGAGGCGATCTCACGACTGAGCTCGGTCGTCGCGTCGAGGTGGGCAAAGGTGGTCGCCGGTGCCGGGTCGGTGTAGTCGTCGGCGGGAACGTAGATTGCCTGGAGCGAGGTGATCGAGTGTCCACGCGTCGAGGTGATGCGTTCCTGGAGCACACCCATCTCGTCCGCGAGGTTCGGCTGATAACCCACCGCAGACGGCATGCGGCCGAGGAGCGTGGAAACCTCGGAACCGGCCTGCGTGAAACGGAAGATGTTGTCGATGAACAGCAGCACGTCCTGCTTCTGCACGTCGCGGAAGTACTCCGCCATCGTCAGTGCCGACAGTGCCACGCGCAGACGCGTTCCCGGCGGCTCGTCCATTTGGCCGAATACCAGGGCCGTCTTGTCGAAGACTCCGGCCTCGTCCATTTCGTGGATGAGGTCGTTGCCTTCACGGGTGCGCTCACCGACACCGGCGAACACCGACACACCACCGTGGTCCTGCGCGACGCGCTGGATCATTTCCTGAATCAGAACCGTCTTGCCAACACCGGCCCCACCGAAGAGGCCGATCTTTCCGCCCTGCACATACGGAGTGAGGAGGTCGATGACCTTGATGCCGGTCTCGAAGAGTTCAGTCTTCGACTCGAGCTGGTCGAACGACGGGGGCTTGCGGTGAATCGGCCAACGCTCGGTGATCTCGATCGTCTCGCCGGGCTCAGCATTGAGCACTTCGCCGATCACGTTGAACACCTTGCCCTTGGTGATGTCGCCAACGGGCACCGAGATCGGCGCCCCAGTGTCGGTCACTTCTTGCCCGCGCACCAGCCCGTCAGTCGGTCGCAAGGCGATCGCACGAACGAGGTCGTCGCCAAGGTGCTGCGCCACCTCGAGGGTGATCGTGTTCGACTCGCCGCCGATCGTGATGACCGTCTTGAGCGCGCTGTAAATCGCGGGGATCGCTTCGTGCGGGAATTCGATATCGACGACCGGGCCGGTCACTCGTGCGATGCGGCCGACGCCGGCGGTGGCTGCCTTGGTAGCGGTAGCCGACGTCGTGTTGTCGTCAGGGGCTGTCGTGGTCATTGCTTCCCTTTTTTCTTGGTGTCTACTTGGCCGAGCTCAGGGCGTCTGCGCCGCCCACGATTTCGGCAATTTGCTGGGTGATCTCGGACTGGCGCGCGTTGTTACGAAGGCGCGTGTAGTCCTTGATGAGCTTGTCTGCGTTGTCACTCGCGGACTTCATGGCCTTTTGGCGAGCGGCATGCTCGGACGCGGCCGACTGGAGCATGGCGTTGAAGATCCGGCTCTCGATGTATACGGGAAGGAGGCTGTCGAGCACGTTGCTCGCGTCGGGCTCAAACTCGTACAGAGGAAGAAGGTCCTTCTCCCCGGGTTCTTCGACGCCTTCAACGACCTCAAGCGGCAGAAGGCGAACAACTTCGGGAACTTGGGAGACCATGCTGACGAAGCGGTTGTAGACGATGTGAATCTCGTTCACGCCGCCTTCCGACTCCTCCTGCACGAATTTCGCAACCAGAGCCTGCCCGATCTCCTTCGCAGTGTCGAACTGCGGTTGGTCGGTGCTCCCCGTCCAGCTTTGCTCGGCGGCGCGCTTGCGAAACGAGAAGTAGGCAACCGACTTGCGACCAACGAGGTAATACACGACCTCTTTGCCCTGGCTGCGCAGAAGCGATGCCAGCTCCTCGGATTCTTTGATGGCCGAGGAGCTGAACGCACCCGCGAGCCCTCGATCGGAGGCGAACACCACGATCGCCGCGCGCGTGATCTTCTCCGGCTCCGTGGTCAGGATGTGGTCGACGTTGGAGTAGGTCGCCACCGCCGATACCGCGCGGGTCACAGCGCGCGAATACGGAGTTGATGCCGCCACTCGCTGCTGCGCCTTTTGAATGCGCGACGCCGAGATCAGCTCCATAGCGCGAGTGATCTTCTTGGTCGTCTGCGCAGACTTGATCTTCTGCGTATAGACCCGGAGTTGCGCTCCCATGTGTCTCTTTCTTCCTAACCGTTGTTCGAGAAGTCCTGCTGTTCGACCAGCGTGCGGTCGGCAGCACGCGGCGTGCTGCGTTAGCGGCGTGCCTTGACGATCTTTTCCTGGTTGACGTCTTCGGCAGGAAGTTCTTGGAACCTCTCGCTGCCAACGGATGCCAGTGGCTTTCCTTCGCCGGTTTGGAACTCGAGCTTGAAGGCGTCGACGCCAGCATCGAGAGCCGAGAGAGTGGCATCGTCGAGAACGTTAGTCGAACGCAGCGTCGACAGCACTTCGGTGTTGCGGCCGAGGTAATCGATCAGCTCGCGCTCGAAACGGAGCACGTCTTCGATGGCCACTTCATCCAATTTGCCATTGGTGCCCGCCCAAATCGAGACAACCTGCTCCTCGACCGGGTAAGGCGAATACTGAGGCTGGCGCAGAAGTTCGGTCAGACGCGCTCCGCGGGCGAGCTGGCGGCGGCTGGCCGCGTCCAGGTCGGAAGCGAACATCGCGAATGCTTCGAGCGAACGGTACTGAGCGAGCTCAAGCTTCAGCGTTCCGGAGACCTTCTTGATCGACTTGACCTGTGCGTCACCACCAACGCGCGACACCGAGATGCCAACGTCGACAGCGGGACGCTGGTTGGCGTTGAACAGATCGGACTGGAGGAAGATCTGACCGTCGGTGATCGAGATGACGTTTGTCGGGATGTAGGCCGAAACGTCGTTCGCTTTGGTCTCGATGATCGGGAGCCCGGTCATCGAACCGGCGCCCAACTCATCGGAGAGCTTCGCACAACGCTCGAGCAAGCGGGAGTGCAGGTAGAAAACGTCGCCAGGGTATGCCTCACGGCCCGGTGGGCGGCGAAGAAGCAAAGACACGGCGCGGTACGCCTCGGCCTGCTTGGAAAGGTCATCGAAGATGATCAGAACGTGCTTGCCGCCGTACATCCAGTGCTGGCCGATTGCCGAGCCAGTGTAGGGAGCGAGGTACTTGAAGCCAGCCGGGTCAGACGCGGGGCTTGCCACGATCGTGGTGTATTCCATCGCGCCGGCGTCTTCGAGCGCGCCCTTGACGGCCGCGATGGTCGAACCCTTCTGGCCGATGGCGACGTAGATGCAGCGCACCTGCTTGCTGACATCACCGGATTCCCAGTTCGCCTTCTGGTTGATGATGGTGTCGATCGCGATGGCGGTCTTGCCGGTCTGGCGGTCGCCGATGATCAGCTGACGCTGCCCACGACCAACAGGAATCATCGCGTCAATGGCCTTGATACCGGTCTGCAGTGGCTCGTGCACGCTCTTGCGCTGCATCACGCCTGGTGCCTGAAGCTCGAGAGCACGACGACCCTCCGAAGCAATGGCCCCCAGGCCGTCGATCGGGGATCCCAGCGGGTCGACAACGCGACCGAGGTAAGCGTCGCCCACGGGAACGGAAAGCACTTCGCCCGTGCGGGTCACTTCCATTCCCGCAACGATGCCGGAGAATTCGCCGAGCACGACAACACCGATCTGGCTCTCCTCGAGGTTCAAGGCGAGGCCCAGCGTTCCGTCGGCGAACTTGATGAGCTCGTTGGCCATGACGCCGGGGAGCCCCTCGACGTGCGCAATACCGTCACCGGCGTCAGAGACGACACCGACCTCGATCGTCGAGGCCTTGCCCGGCTCGTATGCCTTGACGAAGTCCTTCAGCGCGTTGCGGATCTCATCCGGGCTGATCGTGATGTCTGCCATGTTGTTCCTTCTAACCTGTGTGCTTTTCGAGCGCGCTAGCCAGCGAGCTGAAGTCTGAGTTCGTTGAGTCGAGTTGCGATGCTGCCGTCGATGACGTCGTCGCCCACTTGCACGCGCACGCCGCCGATCACCGATGAATCGATGACTTCGTTGATGCGAAGCGACCGACCGTACGTTGCGGCAAGCCCCGCAGCGAGACGGTCGAGTTGTGCCTGTCCGAGCGGCGCAGCGCTCGTCACCGTTGCGATAGAGAAGCCGGCCTGATCGGCAACGACGGTGGCCGCGAAGGACACCAACTCTCCAATGCGACGATCGCGGGGCGTCTGCACGAGGTGCTCGAGAATGGCGAGCGTCTGTCTGCTGACCTTTGATCCGAGGAGGCGGCGCACGAGCGCTGCCTTCTGATCTGTTGCACCGAGCTTGCTGCCTACGGCGAGTTCCAGTTCGGCATCCGACGCGACCGCAGCGGCGAAGGCGAAAAGTTCGCTCTCGATGGGCACAGAACTGCCCGATGATGCCACGGCCCGGATGCCCACCTCTTCGACGCCCGCGATGAGATCGTCGGCACTCGACCAACGCTCCCCCACGATCGAGGCGAGAATCGAGCGCACTGCGTCGCTCTGCGAGGCGAACACCCGCCCAATGATCTTCGCAGCCACCTCGGTTTCAGCGGAATCCAACAGAGCCGACGCCAACTGCGGCGAGCCGCTGATCACGCGCGCCACGGCGAGCAATTGCTCACCCGTCGCCAGCTCGGCTGAAGAGCCGTTGGCGGCCAGCGCCGCCTTCGACGCCGCAAGAGCCTGTCTCGTTGCTGAACCCATCCGGTGCTACTTCGCTTTCTGTACTTCGGAAGCTTCGAGGTCGGCAAGGAAGCGGTCGACAATCGCTGTCGCCTTCTTGTCGTCGCTGAGCGATTCCCCGATCACGCCCGACGCCAGATCGATGGCGAGCGTGCCGACCTCTGCGCGAAGTGAGGTGAGCGCGCTCTGGCGCTCTGCCTCGATCGTCGCCTGCGCGTTTGCCGTGATGCGGGCAGCCTCGACGGACGCCTGTTCCTTGAGCTCGTTGAGGATCTTGGTGCCGTCGAGTCGAGCCTGTTCACGGATGCGCGCAGCCTCCGTGCGCGCCTCCGCAAGCTGCGCCTTGTACTCCTCGAGCGCCTTGTCGGCTTCCGCCTGGGCGTTCTCGGCCTTCGTGATGCCGCCCTCGATGACCTCGGCGCGCGCGTCGAGCGTCTTCTGCACCGCAGGCAGGATCTTCTTCCAGAAGAAGAAGAGCAGCACGACGAAGACGACCGTCGCCCACAGGATGTCGGGGATCGCCGGAATCAGCGGATTTTCGCTCTCCGCGGCCCGTACCAGTGAGTGAACCATGGGGGTCCTTAGTTGGTGAAGATGAAGTACGTTGCGATACCGATGAACGCGAGCGCCTCGGTGAAGGCGATACCGATGTACATGAGGACCGTGAGGCGACCCTGCAGCTCAGGCTGGCGGGCTACCGACTCGATCGTCTTTCCGACGACGATGCCGACGCCGATTGCCGGTCCGATTGCCGCGAGGCCGTAGCCGACCGTCGCGATGTTTCCGTTGATCTCCGCGACGATGGATGTTGCGTCCACGTTGTGTTTCCTTCCATTGTGGTGACCTGGCGAGCGCCAGTGCCGTTGAGTCTTGCTGAAATGTGTTAGTGCTCGTCTGCCAGCGCGAGCTGGAGGTAGACCGCGGTCAAGAGGGTGAAGACGTACGCCTGCAGGAATGCGACCAAGATTTCGAAGAGCGTGAAGACGAATCCGAACGCCAACGTTCCGATACCGAAAAGCGACCATCCGCCGCCAGCGGTGAAGAAGAAGAAGTGGGTTGCGAGGAAGAACAGCACCAAAAGCAGGTGACCGACGACCATGTTCATCAGAAGACGTAGGGTGAGCGTGATCGGGCGCAGGATGAAGGTCGACAAGAACTCGATCGGCGTCACAATGATGTAGAGGAACCACGGCACGCCGGGCGGGAACAACGCGTTCCTGAAGAACGCACCCGGGTGCTTTTTGATGCCCGCGTAGATGAACGTGACGTACGCGACGATCGCGAGGATCATCGGGAGGCCGATGACGCTCGTGCCCGCGATGTTCAGGCCCGGAACGATGCCGGTGATATTCATGCCAAGAACGAGGAAGAAGATGGTCGTCAGCAACGGCAGGAACCGCTGTCCGTCTTTCTTGCCGAGCAGGTCTTCGGCGATGTTGACCCGCACGAGGTTGAGGCCCATTTCGACGAGCGACTGGTGGCGGCCCGGAACAAGAGTCATGCGGCGGGTACCGAGCCAGAAGAATGCGATGAGCGCGAGAACGACGAGCACCCGGATGATCATGATGCGGTTCATCTCGAAGGGCGTGCCTACGAAGAGAACAGCCTCAGGGAAGAACTCGCCGATTGATGGCCCGACAAAGCTCCCGTCACCAGATTCGTCAGCGGTGGCGAGGGGCAGCAGTGCGAAAGCGTTTTGTAACAGCGCTATCTCCAGAATCGGGGCGCACGTGGACGCGGCGATGGAAAGGGGGCGATCGCTTCACACCCTACCAATGAATCGGTCGCCGAACGAATCGTCATCGGTCGTTCTCACCGAGGTGCGTTCGCCCGCTTGCCCGGTCGTCGACATACGGGATTCGGGCGCGCGAAACGACCAGCAAGTCGACCACCAAGCTCCCGATGACGCCCGCCACGATGCTCAGGAACAGCACCACGTTGTCGACCCACGACTGATCTTTCAGCAGGAACACGAACACCAGGAAGACCACGAACTTGAGCAGCCAGCCGCCGAGGACTATCCCGAAGAATGCCGGCGAGAACATGTCTGATTTGGTCGAGCGATTGGCCACGAGGATGCTCGCGGCGGTGATCCCCAAGAACAGGAAGGACATCGCCGTGCCCACGAGGGCACTGAGCAGCCCGTTCGTTCCGGCTACGAGGAAGCCGATGATCGACCCCACGAGGGCGATCGCTCCGGCGAGAATTCCACCGTAGATGAGCACGCGTTTCAAGACGTCCGTTGCGGTCACGAGGCAGCACCTTTCGAAGTGTCAATGGTTCCCGTCGCGAGGCTGCCCACATCGATCGATCCTTGGGAAGCGGCATCCAGCGGGTCATGGATTGCGAACTCGGGGTGCTCGACGTTGTCGTGCGCGCTCGAACGCTGTGCTGCCCGTTCGGCCCGTTTGCGTCGACTGAGCGGTGCAAGCGTGAGGGCAGCGCACGCGACGAGCCCGATGACAATTCCTGTTGTCGCCCAATACCAGGGCACGAACATGAACGCCAGACAGCCGACCGCGATCACCGAGGTCCACGCGTAGAAGATCAACACGGCGTGAAAGTGCGAATGCCCCATGTCAAGAAGCCGATGGTGCAAGTGTTTGCGATCGGCGCTGAATGGCGATTTTCCGGCGCGAAGTCGACGGAACACCGCCAGGCTGAAATCAAGTAGCGGCACGATGAGCACGGCGAATGGCAACAGGATCGGGATGAACGCCGGCAGCAAGAGGGATCGGCCGTTGGTCTGGAAGAACAGCGGGTCGATCGAGCCGGTCACGGCTACTGCCGACGTAGCCATCAGCAGACCGACGAGCATGGAGCCCGCGTCGCCCATGAAGAGCTTCGCCGGATGCCAGTTGAGCGGCAGGAAGCCAAGGCAGATGCCGATCAGAATCGCGGTGATGAGCGATGCGAGGTTGTAGTAGTCGGTCTGCGCCGCGGGGCCGATGGCGAGCAGATAGGTATACAGGAAGAACACGCCGTTGGCGATGATGGCGACTCCGGCGACGAGTCCGTCGAGTCCGTCGATGAAGTTGATGGCATTCATCACAAGAACGATGGCCAGCACCGTGATGACCAGCGACGTGTAGGGCGACACGATCGTGACTCCCCCGATGGGCAACTGCAGTATCTGCGCGCCTTGCCACGCTACGAGGCCTGCGGCGAGAACTTGCCCAGCGAGCTTCGTGAGCCAGTCGAGATCCCAGATGTCGTCGGCCACGCCGATGAGCACGATGATGAGCGCCGCGCCGAGAATCGCGAGGATCTTTTCGGGTTCGGTGAATACGAGCGAGAGGTTCGGCAGGAACGACGCGAGGCCGAACGCCACGAGCATCCCGATGAACATCGCGATGCCGCCGAGACGCGGGGTCGGCCGAGTGTGCACATCACGCGCACGAATCTGGGGATAGAGCCGATATCGGATACTGAGCTTCCAGATCACGATGGCAAGCAACCAGGTGACGATCGCCGCAACCGACGTGATGAGAACGTAGAAGACTATTCGCACGAGTCGGCTCCGACCACATCGCGAATGGCCTCAAGCGAGATCACGCCGTGACGACGAATCCGTAGGATCCCGTCTCCGTCGACGAGCGCTGTGGCATCCACGATTGTCGACCCGGCCGCGCGGAGATCGCTCGCGTATTCGCGCCCCGCCTCGCCATCGTCGAGGTAGATGTCGACGCTTGTGCCGAGGGCGGATTGCGCCTCGCCCGCGGTCACAGCGGGCGGCTGACCGCTGAGATTCGCGCTGGACACGGCGAGTGGTCCGGTCTCGGAGAGGAGTTCCAAAGCCACCTTATTGGCGGGCATGCGCAGAGCCACGGTTCCGTGCGTGTCACCCAAATCCCACGCGAGCGACGTCGCAGCCGGCAGGATGATGGTGAGACCTCCCGGCCAGAACGCGGCGACAAGATCGCGAACCTTGTCGGGAACCGATTCGGCAAGAGCGTCTAGCGTCGGAATTCCGGGCACGAGCACGGGCGGCGGTGAGCTGCGACCTCGGCCTTTCGCATCGAGAAGCCGCTGCACCGCTTCGGGTTGGAACGCGTCGGCCGCGACTCCGTACAGGGTGTCGGTCGGGATCACCACGAGGGCGCCGCGCCCGATGGCCGCTCTCGCCAGGCGCATTCCGGTGAGCAGTTCGGACGGTACCGAACAGTCGTAAAGGGATGCCATGTCTCGTTCATGATAGCCCGGCAGGCTGCCCACGCCGTGGACCGACGTGATCATTGTGCAGCCGCTCGGGCGAGCTGTTTCAGCGAATAGCGGTCGTCGCCCGATCGCGGCCACTGAGGTCGCGGTGCGAGCCCACCGCGTGCCAGCCGTCGGCACGAAGGAACTCGGAAATCGAGGGTGCTTGTTCGTCGCCGTGCTCGATCACGAGATTGCCACCGGGTCGAAGCAGGCGCTTCGCCGTCGCAGACACCTGACGCACGACGTCGAGTCCGTCCTCACCGCCGTACAACGCGTGAGCGGGGTCGAACAGCCGCACCTCCGGGTCGCGCGGGATGGCACCGGTGGGGATGTACGGCGGGTTTGAGATGACCAGATCGACCGTGCCGTCACGGTGCGGCAGCGCGTTCGCCAGGTCGACGAACTGGAGTTCGAGGTTATCGAGCGCAGCCGTTCGAACGTTGCTCTTGGCCCAGATGAACGCCGCTGGAGAGTTCTCCACCGCGACCACCCGCGCGTGCGGAACTTCGCTCGCAAGGGCGATCGCGATCGCGCCACTGCCGGCGCCGAGGTCGACAGCGAGTGGGCTGCCGTTCGCATTCGCGCGCAGGAAGTCAATGGCGATCTGCGCGACCTGCTCGGTTTCCGGACGCGGAACGAATACGCCGGGGCCGACGGCGAGTTCGAGCGAGCGGAAGGGAGCGATCCCGGTGATGTGCTGGAGCGGCTCACGCGTAGCGCGACGCTCGACCGCCGCAGTCACGGCAAGCACATCGTCGCTGTCGATCTGTGTTCCGGTGACCATTTTCACGTGAACTTCGCCACGGCTGAGGCGAAGCACGTGCGCGATAAGCAGTTCGGCATCGACTATCGGCGTGGGCACGCCGACGGACGCGAGCCGCGCAATCGCCTGCTCGCGTAGCTCGGCTACGGTCGCGGAATTCAGGCTTCGTCGTCTCCGATGGCGGCGAGTCGCGCTTCCTCGTCGGCCTGAATACAGGATTCGATCACGGGCTCGAGCGCACCGTTCATCACGACATCGAGGTTGTAAGCCTTGTAGCCGGTGCGGTGGTCTGCGATGCGGTTCTCGGGAAAGTTGTACGTGCGGATGCGCTCTGACCGGTCCATCGTGCGAATCTGACTCTTGCGCACCTCAGAGGCCGCGGCATCGATCTCCTCCTGCTGGCGCGCGAGCACCCGAGCGCGCAGCACGCGCATACCCGCCTCGCGGTTCTGCAGTTGGCTCTTCTCGTTCTGCATCGCAACGACGATGCCCGTCGGAAGGTGGGTGATGCGCACTGCGGAGTCGGTCGTGTTGACCGACTGTCCGCCGGGGCCGCTCGAGCGGTAGACGTCGATTTTCAGGTCATTGGGACTGATCTCGACTTCTTCGGGCTCGTCAACCTCGGGGAATACGAGCACTCCAGCCGCTGAGGTGTGGATGCGGCCCTGTGATTCGGTCGCGGGCACGCGTTGCACTCGGTGCACGCCGCCCTCGTACTTCAAGTGCGCCCAGACGCCTTGTGCCGGGTCGGTTGACGATCCCTTGATGGCGAGTTGGACATCCTTGATGCCCCCGAGGTCACTAGACGTCTGCTCGATGATTTCGGTCTTCCAACCCTTGGACTCGGCATAGTGCGCGTACATCCGCAGCAGATCTCCGGCGAAGAGCGCCGACTCCGCGCCGCCCTCCCCCATCTTGATCTCCATGATCACGTCGCGACCGTCATTGGGGTCGCGGGGGATCAACAAGCGTCGGAGTGTCTCGGCCGAGGCGAGCAGGTGCTCTTCGAGCGCCGGAATCTCCTCGGCAAAGGCTTCGTCCTCTGTTGCGAGTTCGCGGGCCGCGGCCAGATCTTCGTCGACGCTCTTCCAATCGTGGAACGCCGCGACGATTCTGCTGAGTTCCGCATACCGGCGGTTGACCTTTTTGCTACGCGCGGGATTCGCGTGCAGCTCGGGGTCGGCGAGCTGGTTCTGCAGATCCTCGTGCTCAACGATCAGCGACTGCACCGACTCGAACATCAGTCTTCTTTGTGGTTGGCACCACTGGTCGGGGTCGGCAAGGATTTCTGGATCTGCATGAGGAACTCAACGTTCGACTGGGTCTCCTTGAGCTTTCCGAGCACGATTTCGAGCGCCTGCTGCTGCTCAAGACCGGCGAGGGCGCGACGCAGCTTCCAGGTGACCTTCACCTCGTCGGTTCCCATGAGCATCTCTTCGCGGCGGGTTCCCGACGCGTTGACATCCACGGCGGGGAAGATCCGCTTGTCGGCGAGATGACGCGACAAGCGCAACTCCATGTTGCCGGTTCCCTTGAATTCCTCGAAGATCACTTCGTCCATCTTCGAACCGGTTTCCACGAGCGCGGTCGCCAGAATCGTCAGCGATCCGCCGTTTTCGATGTTGCGCGCGGCGCCGAAGAACCGTTTCGGCGGGTACAGCGCTGAGGAGTCGACCCCACCCGAAAGGATGCGGCCCGAAGCGGGGGCGGCGAGGTTGTAGGCACGCCCCAACCGGGTAATCGAGTCGAGAAGGACGACCACATCGTGGCCGAGTTCAACGAGTCGCTTGGCGCGCTCGATGGCCAGCTCGGCCACCGTGGTGTGGTCTTCAGCCGGACGGTCGAACGTCGAAGCGATGACCTCGCCTTTGACTGTGCGCTGCATGTCAGTGACCTCTTCGGGCCGCTCGTCGACGAGAACAACCATGAGGTGAACCTCGGGGTTGTTGCGGGAGATCGCATTGGCGATCGCTTGCAGCACGAGGGTCTTTCCCGCCTTGGGCGGCGAAACGATAAGGCCGCGCTGGCCCTTGCCGATCGGCGACACGAGGTCGATGATGCGGGTCGACAGCTTCGACGACTCGGTCTCGAGTCGCAGTCGTTCTTGCGGGTAGAGCGGGGTCAGCATGCTGAACTCCACGCGATTGGCTGCCTCGTCGAGGGGAAGCCCGTTCACCGAGTCGATCTGCACGATCGCGTTGTACTTCTGGCGCCCCTGCCCTTGGTCGCCCTCTCGCGGTTGACGAATGGCGCCGACGACGGCGTCACCCTTGCGCAGGTTGTACTTCTTCACCTGGCCGAGGGACACGTAGACGTCACTCGCACCGGGAAGGTAGCCGCTGGTGCGCACGAAGGCGTAGTTGTCGAGCACGTCGAGGATTCCGGCGACGGGAATGAGCACGTCGTCATCGGCAATTTCAGGCTCGAACTCATCGGTTGCGGGGCCGCGTCCGCGTTTGCGGTCGCGGTAACGACTGCGGCTGGACCGCTCACCTTCTCCGCCCGGCTGGTCGGGAGCGCCCTGCTGGCGCTGGCCGCCGTTTTGCTGACCGGCGCCCTGCTGACCGGCACCCTGACGGTCACCTTGCTGGCGATCGGTACGATCCGCGTTGCGGTCGGCGTTGCGGTTTCGGTTGCGGCTACGGCTGCGGCTGGAGGGAGCGCCGTCACCATCGACGCTGTCGCTCGAATCGCTGTCCGCTGCGCCGTCGTCGCTCGTTTCCGACAACTGAGTGGGTGTGGCAGCGTCTGGGGCATCCGACGCACCGGGCATCGCGTCGGTCTCGATCGATACGTCAGTCGTGCCGTCTGCCGCGGCCGCGGCGCTCGCGGTTGTCGCACGGCGGGGAGCGCGCTTGCGCGGGGCACGTGCGGGCTTATCGTCGGCCACAACGTCGGCAGGCGCGGCGTCTGTTTCCTGCCAAGCGTCTGTTTCCTGCGCTTCGTCAGGCTGCGCTTCGTCGGGCTGCGCTTCGTCAGGCTGCGCTTCGTCGGGCTGCGCTTCGTCGGCCTGCGTGGTGTCGTCGGCGTGCACGTCTTCGTTCGATGCCTGTTCGTCGCTGGGCTGCTCGAGGTGCTGCTGCTCCGCCTGCTCGTCGCTGGGCTGCTCGGTGCCGCGCTGGGCGTCAGCCTGTTCGGTGCCGACCTGGGCGTCGCTCTCCGGGGAGTCCTCCGGGGAGCCCTCCGTCACGGCGGCATCGATGTTCTGGTCGTTGTGGGTCTCGTTGTCTTGGAATTCGCTGATCGCGTTCACGAGCTCTCCTTTGCGTAGTTTGGTCGTGCCGACAAGGCCCAAAGAGCTCGCGAGAGCTTGGAGCTCGGCGATACGAAGAGCGCCGAGTTCGGCACGGGAGTTCGCGGCGTTCGCGCGAACGTTGACATCAGTCACTGGGTTGGATTCCTTTTCTCCCCGGACAATGAAAATGCCGGGGCAGCAAATCGCTCGTTCGGCGATCTGCGCGAGGCCGTGTCAGATGGACACAGAGGTCGCACAGACCGCGAGGGTGAGCGTCTGCTTGTGAGATTGCACCACCGCGGCTCCGCCAACTTCCCTGGTAGGGAATGTGCTGGTTCGTGGAATTCGGCAACGCCGAACCCCGTTTTCCTTGGGCTAGGCCAAGGATTCCACCGGGTGCGGACTCACTGTAGCACCTTTGAAGTCCACTGCCAGCATGAGCGATTGCCAGGGTGTCGACGAATGCTCGTCGACCAGTCCTGCTGCGAGCTGCCGCTGGGACGGGTCGCTGCAGAGCACAAGGAGCGACGGTCCTGCCCCCGAAACGACGGCCGCGAGTCCGTTCTGACGCAATACTTGGATGAGCTGGTCGGTCTCAGGCATCGCGCTCGCGCGATAGCTCTGGTGCAGTTTGTCTTCCGTTGCCGCCAAGAGCAATTCCGGACTCTGGATGAGCGCGGCGATCAACAATGCCGAGCGAGAAACGTTGAAGATGGCGTCTTCGTGAGGCACCGACTCGGGCTGCAGACTCCGAGCCAACGCCGTCGACATGGTGGTCTCCGGAACGCACACGACCGGAGAGACCCCGCGGTGCACAATGAGTTTCTTGTGCTGCGGGCCTTCGGGCGTCATCCACGCGATGGTCAGACCGCCGAACAAAGCCGGGGCCACGTTGTCGGGGTGTCCTTCCATAGCGGTAGCCAGACCAAGTAGCGCGTGCGCGTCGATCTCGACAATCCCCTCGAGAAGACCCTTGGCGGCCATGATGCCCGACACGATGGCCGCGCCGGAAGACCCGAGCCCCCGACCGTGCGGGATCGAATTTCGGGCTACAAGGTCGAGCGGCGGCAGCGTGAAGCCGTAGGAAGCGAAGGTGAAAGCGATGGCGGTCACGACAAGATTGCTCTCGTCTGTCGGCACTTCACCGGCACCCACGCCGACGACCTCGACGCGCACGCCCGGCTCTTCGCGAACGGTCACTTCGAGTTCGTCATAGAGAGCAAGTGCGAGACCCAGGGTGTCGAACCCCGGGCCGAGGTTCGCGGTCGTCGCAGGAACCTTGACAAGCACACACGTGCCGACCGGGACCCCGGCCGCCGTCGCGCTGGCCTCGGTCATGACTTGCCGAGGCCGAGCACCCCGGCGACCTCATCGACGTCGACGGGCACTACGGTGGGCGTGATGTCGCCGCCTTCGGCGTTGCGCAGCGCCCACTGTGGGTCTTTCAGGCCATGGCCGGTGACCGTGAGCACGACCGTCGCGCCGCGCGGGATGACGCCCGCTTCGCTGCGCTCGAGGAGCCCCGCCACACTGATCGCCGAGGCCGGCTCTACGAAGATGCCGACCTCGGCCGAGAGGATGCGGTGGGCTTCCAGAATGTGCTCGTCGCTGATCGCGCCGAAATAACCGTCGCTCGTCTCGCGCGCGGCGAGGGCGAGCTCCCACGAAGCGGGGTTGCCGATCCGGATGGCGCTGGCGATGGTATCGGGGTGCTTCACGACGTGACCGAGCACGATCGGCGCGCTGCCGGCGGCCTGGAATCCGAACATCCGGGGCAGCTTGGTCGACTCGCCGCGAGCGAGCTCTTCGCTGTAGCCGCGGAAGTAGGCGGTGTAGTTTCCCGCGTTGCCGACGGGGACGATGTGAAAATCGGGCGCATCTCGGAGCACTTCGACGACCTCGAACGCTGCCGTCTTCTGACCCTCGATGCGATCGGGGTTGACCGAGTTCACGAGGTGCACCGGATAATTGGCGGCGAGTTCGCGCGCAATGTCGAGACAATCGTCGAAGTTGCCCTGCACTTGGAGCAATTCGGCGTTGTGCGCAATCGCTTGGCTGAGCTTGCCCATCGCAATCTTGCCTTCCGGCACGAGAACGGCAGCCGTGATGCCGGCGTGCGTTGCGTAGGCGGCGGCACTGGCCGAGGTGTTGCCTGTCGAGGCGCAGATCACGGCCTTGGCGCCGTGCTCCACGGCCTTGGAGATGGCCATCGTCATCCCGCGATCTTTGAAGGAGCCCGTCGGATTCATGCCCTCGAACTTGACGTAGACGTCGGCGCCGGTGCGCTCGGACAGTGCACGCGCGGGAATGAGCGGCGTGCCGCCCTCCCCCAGCGTGACGATGGGAGTTGCCTCGGAAATATCGAGACGATCGGCATACTCACGGAGAACTCCCCGCCACTGGTTGGCCATTACAGTCCTTCAACTCGCATTACGGACACGATGGAACTCACAACCGGGCTGGAGCCGAGACTCGCAACCGTGTGGGCCAGGGAGGCTTCAGTCGCCTCGTGTGTTCCAATCACAAGGGTAGCGGTGGCCGCGACATCCGCAGTCCGCGCTGAAAGTGCGGCGTCGGCGGGTCGCACCGATTGCTCCACGGCTTCCACGGAAACACCGTGGTCGCTGAAGATGGTTGCGATCAGCGCGAGCACACCAGGCTCATCGGCCACCTCGAGGGTGATCTGGTAACGGGTGGTGACGGTGGATATCGGCAACACCGGGAGATTCGCGTGCGTGGACTCGGCGACGCCCGGGCCGCCGATAACGTGTCGCCGAGCGGCGGAAACAAGGTCGCCGAGCACAGCCGACGCAGTCTCAATGCCACCGGCGCCGGCGCCATAGAACATCAGGGAACCGGCCGCTTCTGCCTCGAGGAACACGGCGTTGTTGGCACCGTGCACGGCCGCGAGCGGGTGGCTGGCGGGAATCAAAGCCGGGTGCACGCGAGCACTGACTCCATCTATGCCGGATTCGGCATCCGTCAGTCGTTCACAGATCGCGAGCAGCTTGACGACGAAGCCGGCCTTCGTTGCCGACTCGACCTGTCGCGCCGTGACCGAGGTGATCCCCTCGCGGTACACGGCGTCGAGCGGAACAGTGGTGTGGAAGGCAAGGCTCGCGAGGATAGCGGCCTTCTGCGCCGCATCGTAGCCTTCGATATCGGCGGTGGGGTCGGCCTCGGCGTAGCCGAGCTCCGTGGCGATCGCGAGTGCGCCCTCGAGCGAGTCGCCGGTCGTGTGCATCCGATCGAGGATGAAGTTGGTCGTGCCGTTGACGATTCCGAGGATGCGCTGCACTCGATCGCCGGCGAGGCTATCTCGCAGCGGGCGGATGATGGGAATCGCGCCACCGACGGCGGCTTCGTAGTAGAGCTGTGCGCCGACCTGTTCTGCCGCCTCGAAGAGTTCTGGACCGTGCGTGGCCAATAGCGCCTTGTTCGCGGTGATGACATCCGCACCGGAATTGATGGCCTGCAGGATGTAGCGCCGGGCGGGCTCCAGCCCACCCATGAGCTCGACGACGATGTCGGCGCCGAGGATGAGGGACTCGGCGTCGGTCGTGAAGAGGTGCTTCGGCAAGTCGACCGATCGGGGTGCGTCAACGTCGCGCACGGCAATCCCGACGATCTCGAGCCCGGCGCCCACACGGTTGGCAAGTTCATCGGCGTGCTCGATGAGCAACGCCGCCACTTGGGCGCCTACGGTGCCCCCGCCCAGGAGGGCGATGCGGAGATTGCGGTATTCGATCATGCGGTGACTCCTTCGGCGATCCGCTGAATCGCCTCGCTGGTGATGCCGGCGTCTCGGGACAACAGGTCGGCCTCGGTCTCGCCGCGCACGATGACTCGTGCGATGCCGTCGCGAACGGCGACGACCGGCGGGCGACCGAGGTAGTTGTAATTACTGGCAAGGGAAAAACAGTAGGCCCCCGTTGTCGGCACCGCGACGAGGTCTCCCGGCGCGACATCGCCGGGCAGATAATCGGCGCGCACCACGATGTCGCCGCTCTCACAGTGCTTGCCTGCGACGCGCACCAAGGCGGGTGCTGCGGAAGAGGCTCGGCTCGCGATGCGCACAGAGTAATCGGCCTCGTACAGCGCGGGGCGGGCGTTATCGCTCATCCCGCCGTCGACGCTCACGTACTTTCGCAGGTGCGAACCGTCGACCAGTACATCTTTGGTTGTGCCGACCTCATACACAGTGACGGTCGTCGGTCCGGCGATGACCCGTCCCGGCTCAATTGCGACGACGGGCACCGGAACGCCGTGGGTTCGGGCGCTGTCCGCGACGATGTCGGAAAGCCGGGCTGCTATCTGATCGATCGGCGGAGCGGAATCTGCCGCGGTGTAGGCGATGCCAAAGCCACCACCGAGGTTGAGTTCCGGCACGTCGCCACCGGCGAGCAATTGGGCGTGCAGGTCGAAGAGTCGTGCGGCCGCCTCGGCAAATCCGTCGGCCTCGAAGATCTGTGACCCGATGTGCGAATGAAGCCCGAGGAAACGCAGCGATGAGTGCTCGCGGATAAGGCCAACGACTGCGACCGCCTCGGCGAGCGGAATCCCGAACTTCTGGTCCTCCCGCGCCGTCGCCAAATATTCGTGGGTGTGTGCGTGCACACCGCTGTTGATCCGCAGGCGAACGGGCTGAACCCGACCGTGCCGTTCAGCCGCTGTCGCGACTCGCGCGATCTCGATCACGCTGTCGATCACGATCGTTCCCACGCCGACGCGCACGGCGCGGTCGATCTCGCGCTCGCTCTTATTGTTACCGTGCATACCGATCCGTTCGGGGTCGATGTCTGCGGCGAGCGCGACCGCGAGTTCACCCCCGCTCGCGACGTCCAGGTAGAGCCCGGCGCGGCTGATCCAGCGGGCAACCTCGGCACACAAGAACGCTTTACCCGCGTAGTAGACCTTGGCGGTCGTTCCTGCTCGAGCGAACTCGCGATCGAACGCCGCCTTGGTTGCCAAGGCCCGAACGCGGAAGTCCTCCTCGTCCACGACGAAAAGCGGGGTGCCGAACTCGTTGGCGAGCGCCGTTACCGACGCGCCGGCGATGATAATAGTGCCGTCCGCCGCGCGTCTTGCCGAGCTAGGCCAGATTGCGGCATCCAACGCGTTCGCGTCGTCGGGAACGACGAGCCACGATGGGGCGAGCGGGCTGGCAGACACGTTAATACCTCACGGAACGGGAGATCGAGTGAGGCGAGCGAACCCGGATTGGTCCCTGAAGCCTCGTCAAGTGTATCGGAGGGCGAATCGGGCTTACATCCGTTCGGGTGCCGTTACTCCCAGCAGTCCGAGACCGTTGCGAAGCACCTGGCTGACGGCGTCATTGAGCCACAACCGAGTGCGGTGAACATCGGTCACCGGCTCGTCGCCCAGCGGCGTCACCCGGCAGTTGTCATACCAGCGGTGATACGCACCGGCGAGCTCCTCCGAGTACCGCGCGATGCGGTGCGGCTCACGTAACTCCGCGGCCTGACGCACGACTCGGGGGAACTCCGCGAGGATTCCGAGCAGGATGCTCTCCGACTCGTGATCGAGCAGACTCGCGTCGAACGCGTCTCGAGTGACACCCGCGCCGAGTGCGTTGCGGGCGACCGATCGCGTGCGGGCGTGTCCGTATTGCACATAGAAGACGGGATTGTCGTTCGTGCGCTTCTGCAGGAGATCAAGATCGATGTCGAGTTGCGAGTCGCTGGACGAGCGCACCAGCGCATAGCGCGCGGCATCCACCCCCACCGCGTCGACGAGGTCTTCCATGGTGACCACTGTGCCCGCGCGCTTGCTCATTCGCAGCGGCTCGCCATCGCGCACGAGGTTCACGAGTTGGCCGATGAGAATTTCGAGGTGGTGGTACGGAGTGTCACCGAACGCAGCCACCATGGCCATCATCCGGCCGACGTAGCCGTGGTGGTCGGCGCCCAGCATGATCAGGTTGCGTTCGAAGCCCCGCTCGCGCTTGTTGAGGTAGTAGGCGAGGTCGCCCGCGATGTAGGCGGCTTCGCCGTCACTCTTGATGACGACGCGATCGCGATCGTCGCCGAAGGATGTCGTGCGCAGCCACAGCGCGCCGTCGGCCTCGTAGATGTGACCCAGGTCGCGCAGCCGGTCGATCGCGTGTTCGACGGCGCCGGTCTCGTGGAGCGAGTTCTCGTGGAAATACACGTCGAAATCGACTCCGAAGCCGTGGAGGCTCTCTTTGATGTCGCCGAACATCAGCTCGACGCCAACAGAACGGAACACCTCCTGCAGCTCTGCACGAGGCAGGGAGCTGAGGTCTCCGGGGTAGTCGTTCATCACCCGCGCGGCGATCTCTGAGATGTACGCTCCGCCGTAGCCATCGTCCGGGGTCGGTTCGCTCAAGTAACTCGCGACGAGCGATCGCGCGAACCGATCGATCTGCGCCCCGTGGTCGTTGAAGTAATACTCACGGGTCACGAGGCCGCCCTGTGAAGCGAAGATTCGTGCGAGCGAATCGCCCACCGCTGCCCAGCGCACGCCGCCGATGTGGATTGGTCCGGTCGGATTCGCCGATACGAACTCGAGGTTGATCCGCACCCGGTCATAGAGGTCGCCGCGCCCGAAAGCGTCGGCAGACTCGACGATGGTGCGCGCGAGCGCCCCCGCGGTCGCAGCATCCAGCGTGATGTTGATGAATCCGGGCCCCGCGACGTCGACTTTCGCAATGCCATCGAGCTCCGCCACACCGCTCGCAATGTCCACGGCGAGTTCCCGAGGGTTCGCGCCAAGCCGCTTCGCGATCTTCATCGCGATGTTGGACGCCCAGTCGCCGTGATCACGATTGCGAGGGCGCTCAAGCACTACATCGGCCACGGAGAGAGCCAGCTCGCCGCCGCGTCGACCGACGACAGACTCGACGACGGTGAGCAAAGAAGCGGAGAGATCTGCGGGATTCACGGAGATTCATCCTAGTGCGAGGCGTGTGCGCACCCTGCCGGGGGCGACGTAAGCGAATATTGATCGCATGCCCTTGACGCCCCGCGCCTCACTTCGCCGAACCCTGCTCGTCGCAACCGCCGCAGCCGCCGCAGTCGCGCTCTCGGGATGCGGGGCGAACGCACCAGAACCATCAACCGCACCCGCAACCGCCGCACCGACGGAGACTCCCACACCGACGCCCACACCGACCTCGTCGGCCCCACCGGCGGGATCGAGCGCTGTGACGATCGGATGTTCCGAACTGGTCACCCCCGAAGTCATGTACGACTTCAATCCGAACTTCGTGCTTCGTGCTTCGTTCGCGCCAGAGGCGGGAAGCCAGGCAGAGCGGATTGTCGGCAGCGACGGCGTCGCCTGCCAGTGGGAGAACCAGTCCAGCGGCGAAACCATCGTGGTAGCCGTCGCTCAGCTCGCTCAGATTGACCTCGACACTCTGAAGAATGAACTCGTAATGTCGAGCAATGCCGTGCCGACCTACGGCGACGAAGGCTACTTCGACGTCGTCGATGGCCGTGGCGAAGCGGAGGTCTTCTCGGGCAACTACTGGATCGTCGCGACATCGCCGGCGTTCTTAGAACCGGGCGACGCCGTGATGATCGTCGAGCAGGCGATCAGCGCGCTCCCGTGAACCCGTTCCTCTCGTAAGCCTAAGCCCGTTCCGTCTGCGGGCCGCGATCAGCCCAGCTGCACGCCGGCCACTCCATCATCGAACGGGAGCGAGTCGACGATAGCGAGCACCTGCATGCCACGGAGCACAATATCCGGACCGTGCGAAGTCAGCCACGCGGTGTCTGCGGCATCCCGGCCCGTAGTGATGCGAAGCATCGACTGTCGTGGGGCGAGCCCGGTCGCGTCGAGCACGTACCACTTGCCGGCGACGTACGCCTCGACGACGGCGTGGAAGTCCATCGGGCTGAGGCCAGGGGCATACACCGAGACAACGCGGGCTGGAACATCCATCGCTCGAAGAAGCGCGACGACGAGATGGGCGAAATCACGACACACACCACGACGCGCGAGCAGGGTGCGCTCGGCTCCGTCGGTAGGCAGGCTTGCTCCAGTGACGTAGGCGAGCCGGTACGACACCCAGTTGCGCACCGCATCGAGCAACGCGATGCCCTCGAGGCCCACGAACTCGGAACGGGCCGTCGGGGCGAGGCTGTCGGATTCTGCATAGCGGCTCGGCCGCAAGTAGGTGATTGTGTCGGCGAGAGTTACGGGTGCAGGCGCAGCGCGACCGCTCACGGTGGCCGTGTAGTCGACCACGAGCATCCCGGCGGTGCAGTGCAGTCGGTGCAGGCGCGCGCCCTCGATGTCGCCGATCTCGGTATAGGGCATCACGACGCCCTCGTGCACGAACTGCAGGGTCTCGGTGACGAGTTCGGCGGAGCGTGCCGCTGCGATTGCGAATACGAGCTCGGTTTGCCCGAAAAGCTCAATGTCGAAGTGGGCAGATACCGTGCGTTCCATGTCATCGATGATCGCATGCGGCGACGACCTGCTCGTACCGCTGGTAGCCTAGGTACGCACCCTGGCCCCCATAGCTCAGGGGATAGAGCACTGCCCTCCGGAGGCAGGGGCGGCAGTTCGAATCTGCCTGGGGGCACTTCACGAAAGTGCTGGTCGGAGGCTAGATCAACTTCACACTGAGGCTTGCCATTCGACGTCGCCCAGAGCTTCCTCAACTCTGCGGGCCTCCTCGTTAAAGAAGGTGCCATCCTCGAAAACGGGCTTGTCACCGATGCACTATCGGAGAGTGGAACCGTCACTTTCATGACTGCGACGGACGTGAGTGGCCTTGCAGCGGTGCGAGAGGTCTATGGTGAGGAGATTCACGCCCTGCAGCTCATTTGGCCTGACTCGTCAAACCACTATCACTGGGACGCCGGGTACAACAATCCGACGTCAGCGCAGCCCCTGCTCGGAGATCGGCCCAATTAGTCGGGAACTGCTCGACGGGTTCGTGATCGCCGCGTCGAGTGCAACCGATACCGCGTCAAGGTCATCACCGAAGAGGTCTGGGTACACGTCGAGCGTCACTGCGGCCGACGCATGACCGAGCATTCGCTGGACGACCTTGACGTTTGCTCCGGCACTGATCGCGAGACTCGCCGCTGTACTGCAAAGGAGGACTGGCTGTTCCACCACCAGATCGCACCGATCCCAACGACTGCGATCACGGCGTAGGTGGCTATAGGTCCAGTGGCAACAGAATGGCAACAACTGAGGCAGGCACGGGGTCAGTGAGCGCAACCGTGGTCAGCGTAGAACCCCGTAAATGGGCGGAAGTTGGGGCATTTTCGAGCAACGACGCGCCTCCATTTCGCCCTCCGGAGGCAGGGGCCCAGGTTCGAATCCTGCCGGGGGGCGGCGGAGACCGGGATGCCGCCCCAGTCACGGAAGGCCCTTTCCCGGTTGCCCGGGCTGAACAGCGCCGCGCCGGGAAGAACTAGGGCGTCGAAGTCGACGTGGACGCGCGCCTCGCCGATCTCGCGGAAGCAGTGCGAAAAGGAAAGTACGCCCTGGAGTGCGTCGACCTCGCGATCGACGCGGACGCAACACGCGCCCGGGCGACCCAGGACTGACGTCGAGCCCGATTCTGGCTAGGCTACCGGCGTGCCGCTGACCGTCGCGATCGCCCCCGACTCGTTCAAGGGCTCGCTCCCGGCGACGATGGTGGCGCGCGCGATCGCTGAGGGGTGGCGGACCGCACGCCCGGCGGACGACATCCGACTGTTCCCCCAGGCCGACGGCGGCGAGGGGACCCTCGATGCGATCGAAGCCGCGGTGCCCGGGGCTGCCCGCCGCTCCGCCGGGGCGGTGACCGGACCGGATGGACGGCCGACGCCGGGCGAATGGCTCGAGCTGCCGGGATCCGTCGCGGTCGTCGAGCTCGCCGTCTCGAGCGGGCTGCCGCTCATGAGCGCACTCGACCCCGCACGGGCGACCACGCGGGGGCTCGGCGAGGTGATTCGGGCGGCGATCGATTCGGGCGCCGCGAGCATCTTGATCGGGCTCGGTGGCTCCGCGTCCACGGATGGCGCCGCGGGCGCGCTGAGCGCGCTAGGCGCCCGATTCCTCGACGCCCGCGGCGCGGAGGTGCCCGACGGCGGGATGGGGCTGTCCGTCCTCGACCGGATCGACCTCACGTCGCTGATCGCGCCGCCGCCGGGCGGCGTGACGCTCCTCACAGACGTCGACACCCCGCTCCTCGGCCCGCTCGGCGCCGCCGCGGCCTTCGGCCCGCAGAAAGGCGCGGATGCCGCCCAGGTCCGGGCGCTCGACACGGCGCTTTCACGACTTGCGCTCGCTCTCGGCGGCGACCCGCTCGCGCGGGGCGCCGGAGCCGCCGGGGGCGCGGGATATGGATTCGCCGCCGCATGGGGAGCGACGATCGAGCCGGGTGCCGCGTTCCTCACGCGGCTGAGCGGCCTGCCCGCAGCACTCGCCGCAGCCGACGTCGTGATCACGGGCGAGGGCCGATTTGACGCGAGCTCACTCGGCGGAAAGCTCGTCGGCGAGGTCCTCGCCCTCGCGGACACGGCACGAGTGCGCGCGGGAGTCATCGCCGGCCAGATCGCGACGGCGGCGCTAGCGCGCGACGGGTCCTCGGTGTGGATGGCGTCGCTCGCCGCGCTCGCGGGCGGCGCCGAGGAATCGCGCGCGCATCCGGAGTTCTGGTTACGCACCGCCGGGGAAGCCGCCGCACGCGCGCTCTCCCCAACCACCGCGCTGGGCGAGTGAGAAGTGTGTGCCGGCATGACCGTCGCATTCCCGCACACACTGCTCACTCGACGGATGGGGGGCCGACGGGGGCATGCGACGCCAGGAATTCGTAGAGCTCACGGTCGTCGACACCCGGGAACGTCCCCGACGGCAGGGGCGACAGGATGTGGGCATGCAGCTTTGCGCTCGTCCACGCCTTGCCCGACCACTGGCCGGCCAGGTCGTCCGGCGGGCGACGGCAACAGGATGCGTCGGGGCACCGCGACTGGGATCGCTCAGTCGTGTCGCGCCCACGGAACCATTTCGAGTCAGCGAAGGGCACGCCGATCGTGATCGAGAACTCCTCGGCCGACGTCGTGCCGGTCTGGGTCGACTCGAAGAATGTCCCTTCCGGGGTATCCGTGTACTGGTAGTACTCGGTCGTGCGATTCGTGCGAGCGAACGCGCGACGCGCGCTCCACTGCCGGCACACGATCTGGCCCTCGGTCGACCCGGTCACGTCGGCGGGCAAACGGAGCCCGTCGTTCTCATACGCCTTGTACACCGCGCCGTCCCCACCCACGCGGAGGAAATGCGGCCGCACGTCGAGGTGCCGCGTGGCGAGATTCGTGAATCGAAGCGCGGCCGCCTCGTGGGTCACGCCGAACGCGTCCCGGAAGTCCTCCACGGCGATGTTGCGGTCTGCTTTCGCCGCCTGCAGGAATTCGACCGACTGCTGCTGCGGCATGAGGCACGCGGCAGCGAAATAGTTGATCTCGAGCCGCTGCTGGAGAAAGTCCGCGTAATCGACGGGCGACGAATGCCCAAGCAGCCGGTGCGCCATCGCCTGCAGCGCCATGGAGCGCAGGCCGTGACCACCGGGAATGGATGCCGGGGGCAGATAGATCCGTCCGTTTGCGAGGTCGGTGACCGATCGCGCCGAGTGCGGCAGGTCGTTGACGTGAACAAGCGTGAAGCCCAGCTGCTCTGCCATCCGGCTCACTGAGCGGTGCGTGAGAGCGCCGACGGCGTATCCCACCGCGCGCACTGAATCCTCAGCGAGCGTCTCGATGTCGGGCAGGTGATTGTCGAGCACGCGCATCCGTTGCCGTAATTCCGTATTCGCGCGCCTCGCCTCCTCTGGCGTGGCGATCGCCTCCCTCGCCCGTCGCGCGAGTTCGCGGTGCAGGCCGACAATCGCGGTCAAAGTCTCGTCCGACATGGACCGACCGGCCCGAACGGCGGGCAGCCCGAGCGCAGCGTACACGGGCGAGTGCTGCGCACGATCGAGTTCGATCTCGAGTGCGGCGCGCAGGTTGGGCGGCTCGTCCTCGAGCAAAACGCCCACCTCGACCCCGACGGCCTCCGCGATGCGCGACAGAAGGGAGAGCCGTGGCTCCTTCCGCGCATTCTCGATAAGGGACAACTGGCTGCCGGCGATCCCGACGAGTGCCCCGAGCTGGTCGAGCGTGAGTGAGGCGGCACTGCGGAAGTGCCGGATGCGTTGACCGAGCGTTGCAAGATCTGTCATTGCGCCACTTTATCGAAATATTTGGAGATCTTTCCAGCGCATTTTCCGACAACCACCCGCCAGGGCCGGTGATTATGGGCTTACGCCGAATTTTTCGCCCCTTCTCTCGAAAGGCCATCATGAGCATCCTCAGCACCGCCTCCCGCCTCGGCGGATCCGCGCCCGCCGGAGCAGACCCCGCCGTTGTCGCATGGGTCGAGTCGATCTCGTCTCTCACCCTGCCCGACGCCGTCCAGTGGTGCGACGGGTCGTCGAGTGAGTACGACGCGCTCACGAAACTCATGGTCCGCCAGGGCACCCTCGTGCAAGTGAACCCCGAACACCGTCCATACAGTTTCCTCGCACGAAGCGATCCCGACGACGTGGCCCGAGTCGAAGACCGCACTTTCATCTGCACCAAGAACGAGGCGGATGCCGGACCCACGAACAACTGGATCGCCCCGACCCAGATGCGCTCGACCCTCGACCGTCTCTTCGAGGGAAGCATGCGCGGCCGCACGATGTACGTCATCCCGTTCTCCATGGGCCCCCTCGGCTCGCCGTACTCGCGCATGGGCGTCCAGGTCACCGACTCGCCATACGTCGTTGCGGGCATGGCAATCATGACCCGCATGGGCTCAGCCGCTCTCGCCCTCATCAACGCTGCGACAGCCTGGGTCCCGGCGGTGCATAGCGTCGGCGCGCCGCTCGAGGAGCATGGGCAGGATGTGGCGTGGCCGTGCAATTCCACGAAGTACATCGCACATTTTCCCGAGACACGCGAGATCTGGTCGTTCGGGTCCGCGTACGGCGGCAACGCGCTCCTGGCCAAGAAGGCATTCGCGCTCCGGATCGCCTCGGTGATGGCCCGCGACGAGGGCTGGCTTGCCGAGCACATGCTCATCCTCAAAGTCACGAACCCACGGGGGCGGGTGTTCCACGTCGCCGCGGCATTCCCCTCCGCGTGCGGCAAGACCAATCTCGCGATGCTCACCCCGACGATTCCCGGCTGGACCGTCGACACGATCGGCGACGACATCGCGTGGCTACACCCGGCCGCCGACGGCACCCTGCGCGCGATCAACCCGGAGGCCGGGTTCTTCGGCGTCGCCCCCGGTACCGGAGCCTCGACCAACGCGACCGCCGTCGACACTCTGTGGGGCAACGCGATCTTCACCAATGTGGCGCTGCGCGACGACGGCGATGTCTGGTGGGAGGGATTGACCGACCGCGCGCCCGACCACCTCATCGACTGGGAGGGCAACGACTGGACGCCGGACTCCGGTCGTCCTGCCGCGCATCCGAATTCCCGGTTCACCGTAGCGGCCAGCCAGTGCCCGTCGATATCCGATGACTGGCAGGACCCGCGGGGCGTCGTCATCGACGCCATCATCTTCGGCGGCCGCCGTGCGACCAACGTGCCTCTCGTGGTGGAGTCGCGCGATTGGCAGCATGGCGTCTTCATGGGCGCCACGATCTCTTCGGAGAAGACGGCGGCCGCCGAAGGCACTGTCGGCGAGCTACGGCGTGACCCGTTCGCCATGGTTCCGTTCTGCGGATACAACATGGCTGATTACTGGGCGCACTGGCTGAAGGTCGGTGCCGAATTGCGCACCCGCGGCAACGTTCCGCGCATTTTCCAAGTGAACTGGTTCCGCACCGACGACGCCGGGAAGTTCCTGTGGCCCGGGTTCGGCGAGAACGCGCGTGTGTTGGAGTGGATTCTGGATCGCGTCGATGGTGGAACACCCGCGATCGACACGCCGCTGGGCTTCATCCCGCGCCGCGAGGGGATCAATCGTGACGGCCTGTCGGTGACGGACGCGCAATTCGCGGAACTGTTCGACATCGACCCGGCCCGCTGGCTCGATGAGGCGTCGTCGATAGAGGAGTTCTTTGCCGGCTTTGGCGATCGGGTTCCGGAGGAGCTGCAGAGAGAATTGAGTACACTACGGGCCCGCTTCGAGCGAGCACGTTCCGAGGAAGCGATCCCTGCAGTCGCTTGAACCACATCCCCCTTCAACCAATCAATCTGTCGAGTGAGCAGTTTCTGCTCGTATTCGGACTTTTTAGGAGCAGAAACTGCTCATTCGGCGGAGGGGGGGCAACGAAATGGACGGGGGGTTCGTCTTAGGGTGTAGATGAGGTGAGGAGCGCCCCCAACCGTGACGAGGACACCGAGCACGCACCCCGCGCCAAACGCCCGAGCCGCCCCGAGCGCTGAGCGCTGGGAGCAGGTGGTTGAGCGACTCGTCGCCGAGCGCGGCAACGCGCTCACCCGTTACGCCTACCTTGTGTGCGGGAGTCAGGATGACGCCGCCGACCTCGTGCAGGACGCTTTAGTCAAAACATTCGGTCGCCTCCGTAACGGCTTCTCGGTCGCGAGCGCCGAGGCGTATGTGCGCCGCGCCATCTTGAACACCTACCTCGATGGCGGACGTCGGCGCACCCGGTGGCGGCGCATTGTCCATCTCACCGCCCAACCGGTATTCGAGGACGCACGAACTTCGACCACGGATGCTCGCATCGACCTGCAATCGCAATTGGCGAAACTCAGCCCCCGGGAGCGCGCGTGCATCGTGCTCCGCTACTACGAAGATCTCAAAGTCGACGACATCGCGGAATGGTTGGGCATCAGCGCTGGCGCGGTCAAACGTTATCTGAGCGACGGCCTGCAGAAGATGGCGGTCGCCCTCGACCACGAGAAAGAGGCGCCCGGTTCAGCCGCCACCACGACTCATCCCGCCCATCCCACCTCTGGAGCATCGCATGCGCACTGAAACCGACCTTCGCGACTTTCTCCGCGGCTCCGAATCGCCAGGCGCCGGGTCACTCGACGCGCGCGCGGTGATCGCTCGCAGCAAGAGACGGCGCCTGCCCAAGCAGATCGGCATGGGCGGACTCGCCACGCTCGCCGTTGGCGGAATCAGCGTCATTGGCATCCAGAACTTCGCTCCGTCTGTCGCTCCCCCGCAGATTCAGGCCGAGGATTCGACCATGGGCAGAGATAGCAGCGCCGGATCGAGCTCCGCCATGGAGCGTGCGCCGCTCGACAAGCTGAACCTGTGCGGCGGTCCACGTGCCGAGGTGGCGGCGAGCGACACGGGACTCGTCGCGACCGCCGAGTTTCCGGATGCGCCGGCCGGGCGTACCGCGATCGACGGGGCCGTCACGGTGGTGAACTCCTCGGGGGCAAGCGTGTCGGCGACCATCACCTCGGCGCCCCTGATCACCCTCACCAGAGACGGCATCGTCGTGTGGCACACGACGGGTGTGTCCGTCGCGACCGTCACGCCCATCACCCTCGCTGCCGGCGAGGCGACGCGGCTCGGTGCGAGCCTCACTCCGCTTGAGTGCACGAGCGACGACGAATTGGGCACCGGATTCGGCGACGAACTCCCGGCTCTTCCCCCCGGCCGTTACGGCATATCGGCCGCCATCGAGGTGATCCTCGACTCGACCGGTATCGCCGAGACGATCACCGGCCCCGAATCCGACTTCGAGGTTCGTTAGCGCTGCCCTCGATCCAAGCTGCGTCGGTAGACTCAGCGTGGGCGACGCCAGCGACGGCGTCTGGATGCCCCGGGATTCACCCCACGGAAGGCAAGATCCATGGCGAAGCAATCAATTCTCGGCCGTATCGCGCAACTCGCAAAGGCCAACATCAACGCACTGCTCGACTCAGCGGAGGATCCGCAGAAGCTCCTCGACCAGATGGTCCGCGACTACACCAACAGTATTGCCGACGCTGAAGCGGCTGTTGCGCAAACCATCGGCAACCTGCGATTACTCGAGCAGGACTACCGCGAAGACATCGACGCCGCAGCCGACTGGGGGCGCAAAGCGCTTGCCGCAAGCGTGAAGGCCGATGAGCTGCGAGCCGCGGGCAACGCGAGCGATGCGCAGAAATTCGACAACCTCGCAAAGGTCGCCATCGGTCGCCAGCTGGCGAGCGAGAACGAGGCGAAGACCGCTGAACCGACGATCGCCTCGCAGACCCAGATTGTCGACCAGCTGAAGAACGGCCTCGAGGCGATGCGCGGCAAGCTGATGCAGCTCACCGCCAAGCGGAATGAACTCGTGGCTCGAGCGAAGATCGTCGAGGCACAGTCGCAAGTGCACGACGCCATCAAGAGCATCGACATTCTCGATCCCACCAGCGAGTTGGGCCGGTTCGAGCAGAAGATCCGTCGCGAGGAAGCCAAGGTACTCGGGCAGCAGGAACTCGCGGCTTCCAGCCTCGACTCCCAGTTCGAAAGCCTGGACGATCTCGGCACGCAGGCCGAGGTCGAGGCCCGGTTGGCCGCGCTGAAGGGCGGCCGCGGTTCGGGAGCCGCGATCACCTCAGGAAACTGACCACCCGACCGTGACGACCAGCGACGCGGAGATCGCGATCGTTCGAGACGGTCACGTGCTTCGGATCGGGTTCGCCCGACCCGCGAAGCGTAATGCCGTCAACTTCGCCATGCTGCAAGCTCTCTGTGCTGCCTACGGTGAACTCGACCGCGACCCCGACCTCCGGGTCGGCTTCGTGTATGCGGTAGGCGACCATTTCACCGCCGGGCTCGACTTGGCCGACATCGCTCCGAGGATCGGAGACACCGGCCTGTCGATGGTTCCGGATGGCGGCGTGAACCCGTGGCAGGTCGATGGGCGCACCCTGTCGAAGCCCGTCGTGGTAGCGATCCAAGGCACCTGCCTGACCCTCGGCATCGAATTGGCGCTCGCGAGCGACATCGTGGTCGCCGCCGAGTCGAGCAGCTTCGCCCAGAGCGAGGTCCTCCGTGGCATTCTTCCGTTCGGCGGCGCCACCACGCGCTTTCCCCGTGTGGCGGGATGGTCGAACGCTATGCGCTGGATGCTCACGGGCGACCGTTTCGATGCCGAGGAGGCGCGCCGGCTCGGCATTGTGCAGGAGGTCGTCCCTGACGGTCAGGTTTTCGCGCGGGGGTTGGAACTCGCGCACAGAGTCGCAGCCAGTGCTCCCCTCGCGGTTCAAGCGACCATACGCAACGCCCGCCTCGCGGTGCGGGAGGGCGAGCGCGCGGCGGAAGCGCAGCTTCAGCCGGAACTTGTGCGGCTCATGCACACCACCGACGCGGCCCTCGGCTTGGAAGCCTTCCGCGGGCGCACCGTCGCTGCATTCGAAGGAAGGTGAGTTCGTGAACACCGAGCACTATGACGTTGTGGTCCTGGGCGGCGGCGCTGTCGGCGAGAACGTTGCTGATCGCGTCGCGCAGGGCGGATTGTCGGTGGTGATTGTCGAGAACGAACTCGTCGGTGGCGAGTGCTCGTACTGGGCGTGCTTGCCATCGAAAGCGCTACTGCGCAGCGGAGTGGTGTACCGGCAGGCCAGAACCATGCCGGGGGTGCGCGATGCTGTCACCGGCGCACTCGACCCGTCAGCAGTGTTCGCCCGTCGCGACGTCATGGTGCACGACTGGGACGATTCCGCACAAGTGTCGTGGCTCGACTCGGCCGGCATCGCTCTTCGTCGCGGGTATGGCCGCATCAGCGGAGAGAAGGCTGTCACGGTGCAGTCGAGCGACGGAACAAAGACGCACCTCATCGCCAGCCACGCGGTCGTGGTGGCAGTCGGTAGCACCGCGATGATGCCCGACATTCCAGGGCTGGCCGACGTGGGTGCGTGGACGAGCAGGGAAGCGACGAGCGCGAAAACAGCACCGCAGACGCTCGCGATCATCGGCGGCGGCGTCGTGAGCGTCGAGATCGCGACTGCCTATGCGAGTCTCGGTACGACGGTCACGGTCGTCTCCCGCAGCGCCCTGTTGCGCGGCGAGGAGCCATTCGCCGGCGAACTCGTCACCGAGGGTCTCATGGCGCTCGGCGTGCGCGTGCTGCTGGGCACAACCCCGACGTCGGTGCATCGTGCCGAGAAGAATGTCGTCATTTCACTCTCGGATGACTCCAGAATCTATGCGGAGGAAGTTCTGATCGCCACTGGTCGCGTTCCGCGCACGCACGACATCGGTCTCGACACCATTGGGCTTACGCCCGGCGACTGGATCGACACCGATGACACCATGCGCGTCGACGGCTTCGACTGGTTGTACGCCACGGGAGACGTGACTCATCGCGCTTTGCTCACGCACCAAGGAAAATACCAAGCGCGAGCAGCGGGAGACGTGATCGCCGCCCGAGCGAGCGGTCGCACAGTGCAGGACGCGGCGTGGGGCGCCCACGTCGCCACCGCCGATCACAAGGCGGTGCCCCGCGTTTGCTTCAGTTCACCCGAGGTGGCGTCCGTGGGGCTCACGAGAGCTGCTGCTGAGGACACTGGGCGTGACATCCGCGTTGTGGACTATGACCTCGGCTGGGTCGGCGGAGCGTCGCTGCACGCCGATAATTACCGCGGTCAGGCGCGAATTGTGGTCGACGAGGCACGATCGGTGATTATCGGCGCGACCTTCGTCGGAGAGGACGTCGCGGAACTGCTCCACGCCGCGACTATCGCCATCGCTGGCGAGGTGCCCATAGACCGGTTGTGGCATGCCGTGCCGTCGTTCCCGACGATGAGTGAGGTGTGGTTGCGTCTACTGGAAGGTTACGGTCGCCCAAAACATGGAGAGCTCGGCATGTCGCGCGACAGAGACGAGCTCAATCGTGGCTGACCCGGCGATCCAGAGAATCGGGCGGGCGGTCAGCGAGTTCGGCCGAGCGCGTCCGATTATTCGTGCGCTCGCATTACACCCTGTCATTTCCCGCCCTGGCTACTGGTTTGCCACCGGGTGTGCGCTGGTGTGGGGTGGGCTCCTATCGCTCGGGCGCATCCGTTCGGCCGGTGGAGTCATCGTCGCACGAGCGATGCCGCGGTGGTCATTCGGCCGCGGGGGTACCACGATCGGTGCGGTTTACCTCACTCGTGACCACACCGCCGCGCCGGTGCTCGCGCACGAGGCTGTGCATCGCGCACAGTGGCGGCGCTACGGACTGGCCTTCATCCCGTTGTATCTGGAAGCCGGACCAAACCCGCTCACGAACCGCTTCGAAGTACAAGCGGGACTACGAGCGGGCGGATATCTATGACGAAAACGATGGTGATCACCGGGGCAAGCACGGGAATCGGCGCGGCGGCGGCCACAGCGATGGCGACAATGGGGTGGAACGTGGCCGTTGTAGGCCGCAATCCAGAGCGCACGAAAGCCGTGGCGGCGCGGACGGGAGGCACAGCCTTCACCGCCGATTTTGATCGCCTCGACGACGTGCGCTCCCTCGCGAGCGAGCTACTGGACCACTACGAAACCATCGACGTGCTCGCCAACAATGCTGGCGGTCTCGTCCCCCGACGTTCGTCAAGCGCGGATGGTTTCGAACGAACGATCCAGCACAATCACCTCGCACCGTTCCTGCTCACGACTTTGCTCACCGACCGGCTCATTGCGAGCAATGCGCGAGTGATCGGCACGTCGAGCGTCGCACACCGCTTCGGCAAACTCAGGGTTCACGATCTCGACCGAAAACGCCGACCCTACCTGGGCGGCTGGCGCGCCTACGCCACGGCAAAGCTCGCGACAAACCTATTCGCCCGTGAGCTCGGTGCGCGCACGGGGCTCGAGAGCTATTCGTTTCACCCCGGCTTTGTCCGGAGCAATTTCGGCGCTGGCTCACCCGGCGTCATGACCTTCGTCGCGATAGCGGGCTACACGCAGATCAGCACGGAAGAGGGCGCGGCACCACTGGTGCATCTGGCAACCGCACCGGATCTCGGCGTGCCCAACGGCACATACTTCGACCGCCTGTCACCGGTTGCGAACGTGCGCCCAACGGCGCATGATGCGGCGCTTCAGACGTCGTTGTGGATCGAATCGGCACGGCTGGTGGGCGTCACCGGCGACGTGCGCGCTATTTGAGGCTTTTCTGCAGCAACACGGTGCCGAGCCAGCGCTCGAATTTGTAGCCGACTTTGCCCATGTGGCCGATGTGCTTGAACCCGAAGTTCTCGTGCATCCGGATGGACGCGTCAGCGCCCTTGTCGGCGATCACCGCGATGATCTCTTTGATTCCGGCCGCTTTCGAATCCTCGATCAGTCGCGCCATGAGATCTCTGCCGAGGCCCTTGCCCGTTGATGCTGCGCGCAGGTAGATGGAGTTCTCGACAGTGAAGCGGTAGGCCGCCTTCGGTTTCCACGGAAAGACGTAGGCGAAGCCCAAGATCTGCCCGCTCGGGCTCTCCGCGACCAAAAACGGGAATCCGAGTTTGTGAACCGCCGCAAACTTGCGCTTCATCTCCGACAGAGTCATCGCGACCTCATCGAAGGTGACGGTCGAATTCGCCACGTAATGGTTGTAGATCTCCAGCGTGTACGGAAGGTCCGCCGCGGTTGCGGCGCGAATGGAATAGGCGAACTCAGGTTCCGGCGGCTCGATACGGCGAAGGTGGGGTGGTGGCTTTCGCGGAGCGTTGTATTCCTCTTCGAGCACTATCTCAACTCCTCGGCCAGCATCCGCCCAGTTTATTGGTGACGGCCGAGCTGAGCACGATCGGAGACGGGGGCGAGATCGGGGATGCGCCAATCGATCGGAGCAGCACCCTGCGCAACGAGCGCGGCATTGACGCGACTGAACGGACGTGACCCGAAGAAGCCCCGACGCGCCGACAGCGGGCTGGGATGGGCAGACGCCACAACAGGAACATTGCCAAGGAACGGTACGACAGTGCGAGCATCGTTGCCCCACAGCACAGCCACCAGCGGCGCGTGACGCGCGGCGATGACGCGGATTGCTCGTTCCGTCACGCGCTCCCACCCTCGCGCTCGGTGGCTGCCCGCGGCGCCCGCGCGCACCGTGAGCACACGATTGAGCAGAAGCACGCCCTGTTGCTCCCACGCGCTCAAGTCTCCGTGCTCGGCAGGCGGAATCCCCATATCGTCGTGCAACTCGCGGTAGATGTTCGCGAGACTCCGGGGCAGGGGGCGCACGTGGCTGTCGACGGCGAACGACAACCCGATGGGGTGACCCGGAGTCGGGTACGGATCCTGTCCGACAACGAGAACTCGAACATCATCCGGCGAGGTGCGAAATGCCCGCATGACGTCATCGAACGCGGGCAGCACCCGATAACCCGCGCTCTCGTCTTGTCCGATCATCCCCTCGAGCCCCGAGATCGTTTCTTCGAGGCCGCCGAGGGCGGCTGCCCAGCCAGGATGTATCGTGGCGGTCAGCGGCGGACCGCTCACTCGCCGAGGGTCGACACGACGACCCCACCCGTGTCCCCCACGAGCACTCGCCACACGTTGCCGATGCCCTCCACGCGGAGGTCGTCGTCGCGCACGATCGCGACCGTGAATTCGTCGATCGCAACTCCCCCGTCGACGAGCCCCGTCTCCGTCGCGGCGATCAGTCGGGTGAGGGTGCCCCACTGGGCGGCGTGCGCCTCGACGGCTAGGTCGACCAAGCCGAGCCCCTCGACGACGGTGACCTCGTCCAATTGCTCTCCGGCCACTTCCGGACACACGGCGACGCCGTCGATCAGCCAGCCGCCGACGATCGCGAACTCCGACGCTATCGCCGCCCCTGCTGAGAAGCCGAGGTAGGGCATGCCCCCTGCCACAAGATCGCGGATGCGGTCGACGAGCGGGCTGACCGCCGCGAGGTAGGCCGGCGTGAGGCCGCCCGCCACGAGGAGTGCATCAATGTCCGAGAGAACGTCGAGAGCGAATGCGCCACCCTCAGTGAGTCGCGCAACCACCGGTTCGCACGGTGCGACATCGACAAGCGCGGCGCGGTAGAGCGACTCGTGCTCATCGCCGACCTCGTCGTCGGCGGCAACCAACAGCACGCCGATCAACGGCACCGTTCGACCGTCGGCTGCTGCCCGCGCTGTTGCCTCGACGAGGAACTCGTCGTAGACCCCGTGCGTGCCGAGCGGAGACCATCCACCGCCGACGAGATGAATACTCATCAGTGTCCTTCGGAGCAATCGTTCGCGGTGACGCCCATGATTTCACGGTAGTCGCTTGCGCTCGCGCGCGCACCGGGATCTCCCCGGAAACCGGGCGTCAGTTTTTCGGCGCCAGTGCCCCGCGCACGACCTTGTGCGGTGCGGCCTGGGCGACTGGCTTGATCGTCACGAGATCGAGATTCACGTGGTGAGGAAGCGTCACAGCGTGCACGATCGACGCCGCGACATCCTCGGCAACGAGTGGTTCCGGCACGTTCGCGTAGACCGCGTCCGCCCGCTCCTGATCTCCACCGAAGCGCACGAGAGAGAACTCATCGGTCTTGACCATCCCCGGAGCGATCTCGATGACCCGGATCGGCTCGCCAGCGAGCTCCAAGCGCAGCACGGCCACGAGCGCGTGCGCCGCGAATTTCGACGCGTTGTAACCGCCCCCGCCTTCGTAAGCGACGTGGCCAGCGATCGACGTGATGGTCACAATGTCGGCCGAGTCACCATCACGCACCGACGAGCGCAACAGTGGCAGCAGCGCGCTCGTCACGAGCTTCACCGAGACCACGTTGATCTCGAACATTCGTCGCCAGTCGGCGACGTCGCTGGCTTCGACGCTGTCGAGGCCCAGCGCTCCTCCCGCGTTGTTGATGAGCGCGTGCACCGGACCGAGGCCGGTGAGGTAGTCGCGAAGCGCGTCCACCTCCGCCTCCACCGTCAGGTCAGCCACGAAGGTGTCTGCGCCGGTGTCGTTCGCGAGTTCGGCAAGTCGATCGGCGCGGCGAGCCACGCCGACGACGTCCCAGCCCCTGTCGCGAAAGGCGCGCACGGTGGCAGCGCCGATTCCCGAACTCGCGCCCGTCACAACGACTCGTTTCGCATTCATACGCCCCACCGTATAGCCCGTCCATTCGAGCCGATCACCCGGCTAGGCTGACCGCGATGACCACACACACCGGCTCGCTCCAGACAGCGAAACCGCGCGTCCCGTTCTGGGACAACGCGAGGTTCGTGTGCGTCACTCTGGTTGTGGTCGGCCACGCCATTCAGCGGCTGACCGCCGACTCGAACAACGCGCTCATCGTCTACTTGTTCATCTACGCGTTCCACATGCCGGCATTCGCGATCATCTCCGGCTACTTCTCCAAATCAGGCTCTCCGTCATCACGCCAGATGACAAAGGTAATCACCGACATCCTGCTGCCGTACTTCATCATGGAGACGATCTGGACCTTCGTTCAGTTCTTCGTGGAGGGAAAACAGGAGTTCAACCCGTCGAAACCGAGCTGGACGCTGTGGTTTCTCCTCGCTCTCGGAATATTCCGCTTGATCCTGCCCTACTTGGCTCTCGTGCGGTGGCCACTGTTCTGGTCGCTGTTCTTCTCGGTCGGCGTCGGCTACTTGAGCAATGTCGACTCGACCTTTTCGCTGTCGCGCGCCATCGGCATCCTGCCTTTCTTCGTGCTGGGCTGGAAGGTGCGCGAGTGGGGCCTAGTCGAACGCTGGCGGCTGGTAGAACGCCAGACCTGGACAATTAGAACGGCCGCCATCGTCCTGCTCCTGGCATGGCTCACGGTCGTGATCGTCTTCATCGACGAGTGGCGGGCCGTTGACCTGCGGTTCTGGTTCTTCTACGACGACTCCTACAACGGGTTGGGCGAAGACCAGTGGTGGGCTGGGTTCGTCCGGCTCGGGCTCATCGTGCTCGCTGTGATCCTGAGCGCGGCGGTGCTGGTGCTCGTGCCGCGATCAGAAATCTGGATGACTGGCTTCGGCCAGGCGACAATGTACATTTACCTGCTGCACAGTTTCATCCTCTACCCCATCCGCGAGACGGGAATCCTCCGCGGCGACCATTCCTCGGCGATGTGGCTGCTGAGTATGGTGCTCGCCTCCGTCGCGATATCGATCGGCCTTGCGAGCCCGCTCGTGCGACGACTATTCCGTCCGCTGATCGAACCGAGGCCCACCTGGTTGCTCCGGGAGCAGCGGGTCAGCGGCGAATCTCGTGTCGATCCGACGGGCTCGCGCCGTCGTTGACCGCGCGGCTCGACGATGAGCGCGTTGGGTTCCGTTTCGCCGCGTTACGGAGTATGTCTCGCGGATTGATCGCCGGGTTGCATGAGCCTAGGCTCGCCTCCGTGTTCGGCTGACAGCCGCCACACTCGAGACTCGTAACCCAAGGAGGCGCCGTGAGCGACTGGAAGTTTGAAACCAAGCAGGTGCACTCCGGAGCGGCCCCCGACCCGGTCACCAATGCCCGGGCGACGCCGATCTACAAGACCACGTCCTACGTGTTCAACAGCTCACAGCACGCTGCGAATCTGTTCGCGCTGGCCGAGTTCGGAAACATCTACACACGCATCCAGAACCCCACCCAGGACGTCGTCGAGCAGCGCGTCGCCGCACTCGAGGGCGGCACCGCTGCACTCCTCGTCGCATCGGGCCAGGCCGCGGAGACCTACGCGATCCTGAACATCGCTCAGGCCGGTGACCACATCGTGTCGTCGTCGTCGATCTATGGCGGCACCTACAACCTGTTCAAGTACACCCTCGCAAAGCTCGGAATCGAGACGACGTTCGTCGAGAACCAGGACGACGCCGAGGAATGGGCCGCAGCGGTTCGCCCCAACACCAAGTTGTTCTTCGCCGAGACCATCGGCAACCCGAAGATCAACATCCTCGACATCTCGCTCGTGTCGACCGTGGCGCACGAGAACGGCCTGCCCCTCATCGTCGACAACACGATTGCGACGCCGTACCTCATCCGCCCCTTCGAGCACGGAGCTGACATCGTCGTGCACTCGGCGACCAAGTTCCTCGGCGGCCACGGAACGGTCATCGGCGGCGTCATCGTCGATGGCGGAAAGTTCGCGTGGTCGAAGAACGTCGAGAAGTTCCCCGGTCTCACCGAGCCCGACCCGTCATACCACGGCGCAAGCTACACCGGCGTTCTCGGCGACGGGATTGCGTACATCATCAAGGCGCGCGTGCAGTTGCTCCGAGACCTCGGCGCGTCGATCTCCCCCGACAGCGCCTTCCACCTGATCCAGGGAATCGAGACTCTGAGCCTGCGCATCGAGCGTCATGTGCAGAATGCTCAGGAGATCGCCGAATGGCTCGACAACCATGACGACATCGCCACGGTGAACTACGCCGGTCTCCCGTCGAGCCCGTGGTACGAGGCAGCGAACAAATACGCCCCGCTCGGCGTGGGCGCTGTGCTGTCGTTCGAACTCAAGGGCGGCGTCGACGCTGGTCGCGCGCTCGTCGATGGCGTGTCACTGTTCAGCCACCTCGCGAACATCGGCGATGTGCGCAGTCTCATCATCCACCCGGCGTCGACGACGCATTCGCAGCTGACCCCGGAGCAGCAACTGACGTCGGGCGTCACGCCCGGTCTCGTGCGCTTGTCGGTGGGCATTGAGAATGTCGAGGACCTGAAGACCGACCTCGAGAAGGGCTTCGCAGCGGCGCGTGCGGTTGTGGCCGCCAACGCCCTCGCCTGATCGAGGACCAGCCCGTCACGTAACAATGCGCGAGTGCGGGCGAGCATTCGGGATACTTGCCTAAGACATGGACTGGCAAACACCCGAAGACACCGTGCCCTCGGCCTTCATCACGGAAGCGAACGCGCGCGCCCTCCTCGGCAAACCCCCGGCGACCGGGGCGTGGCGTGAGGGCGACCCCGTCGGCAACCGCCGATTTGTGTCCATCGGCGGAATCGACATGGAACGGGGCGACTCGCTGCCCTCGGTGCGGGTCGCCTACGAGACGTTCGGCGAGCTCAATGCTGCGCGTTCCAATGCCATTCTGGTTCTGCACGCCCTCACCGGCGACAGCCACCTGACCGGACTTCCCGGACCCGGACATCCGACTGCTGGCTGGTGGAGCGGACTGATCGGGCCAGGCAAGGCGATCGACACCAATCAGTGGTTCGTGGTCGCCCCGAATATGCTCGGCGGGTGCCAAGGCACCACCGGCCCCGCCTCGCACGCGCCCGATGGCGCGGAATGGGGACCTCGCTTTCCGTTCGTGACCATCCGCGACCAGGTAGCCGTGCAAGCAGCCTTTTCCGACACCATAGGCATCGATACCTGGGCAGCGGTACTCGGCGGGTCGATGGGTGGCATGCAGGCCATCGAGTGGGCGATCACGCATCCGAGCCGAGTGGAACGCGTGGCAGTGCTCGCGGCACCCGCGGTGAGCAACGCCGATCAGATCGCCCTCAATTCGGTGCAACTCGAGGCGATTCGCATGGACCCGCTGTTCGCCGCCGGGCAGTACTACGAGGCTGCCGACGGCGACGGGCCCCACCGTGGACTTGCTCTCGCACGACGAATGGCTCTGCTCAATTACCGGTCGCCCACCGAACTCAATGACCGGTTCGAACGCAGTTGGCAAAGCGGTCTGTCTCCCCTCGGCGGGGGCGGTCGATACGCGGTGGAGAGTTACCTCGACTTCCATGGCAACAAGTTCACTCGCCGATTCGACGCCAACAGTTACATCACCCTCGTCGAAGCCATGAACTCGCACGACGTCGGACGCGATCGCGGCGGCGTCGCCGCAGCTCTCTCCCGGGTGACCGCGCAATGCCTCGTTCTCGGGATCACGTCCGACCGACTTTTTCCCGTTGCCGACCAGATCGTGATCGCCCGTCACCTTCCCTCAACGATCGACGATGGCGAAGCAGTCGTCATCGAATCGGATTTCGGACACGACGGATTCCTCATCGAAGACGCTCGCGTCGGCCCCCATATTGGGCGTCTTTTGGGGGCGTGAAACATGCCCCCAGTTCGGGTTTGCGGGCCTTGACAACACGCCCCCTCGGTAGAATTGGCGCGGGGGAAACAACATGGGAACTGCACTTTCGTCGCGCAACGCGATCATTCGCGTTGCGATCGTCGACGATCATCGGCTCGTGCTCGACGGGCTGCAAGCGCGCTTGAATCAGCGCTCGCTCGGGCTGTCGGTCGTCATCGCCGAATCGTCGTGGAACGCGCTTCTGACCCACCCCGATTTCCCCGTCGACGTGGTCGTCATCGACCTGCACCTCGACGACACCATCCCGATCGCCACCAAAGTGCGCGCCCTACTCACCGCCGGCGTCGCGACCGTCGTCATGAGCAGGCACTCCGATTCCACCTCCGTGTCAGCAGCCATCCGCGCCGGAGCGCTCGGCTTCGTGCCCAAGACCGAATCGAGCACCGAGCTCATCGCGGCGATCCGGGCCGCGGCAGCACACAAGCGTCACGTTCCTGATGTTCACAGCGAGGCAGTCGAGCAGATCGCCGCCACGCCCGATCCGAAACTCGGGCGTCAAGAACTTCGTGCACTCGTGCTCTACGCCGGAGGCCGTTCGATTCGAGAAGTCGCCGCCGAAATGCGCACCACGGAAGAGACCGTCAAGTCGTACATCAAGCGCGGTCGAGGCAAGTACCGCCAGATCGGCATCGATGTCGGCACGCGACTCCTGCTCCGCCAGCACGCGATCCGCGAGGGCTGGGTAGCACCCGAATAGCCAATACCCGCATCACGGCGGGGCTGTGTCGGTGTGGCGGGTGCAATCCACCGTGCGGATCTGTGATTATTTCTAGCGATATGGAACTCATCGCCAAGGAACGAGACCGCCTGCTCCAGCGAGCGGCGCGGATGCTCGGTCTGACCGGCACGCTGCTCACGCTCGCGTCGCTGACCTTTCCTGGCGTGGTCGGATGGTCGACATATCTCACGCTGCTTCCGATGTTCGCGTTGTTGATCTTCGCGCAGGTCGTGGTCGGCCGCAGGCAGTCCATCGGGTGGATCATCCTCGGCATGGCTGCGGGCCTCGGAATCCTCGCCGTGGCGGCGGTTGCGATCGGCGGAGAACCGAGTGCGGGTCTCGCGGCTGCGTTGACCCCTCTCGCCAGCGCCGGGATCGCTGCGTTCGGAATGCTGCTTTTCTCCAGCCCGATTCGCATCATCATCATGATTCTCGCTGCAGCGTCAAGCGTGGTGCTGACGGAACGCGCAGGATCGCAGGACGCGCCGTTGTCCGACGCGAGCCTTGCCGTCTTGCTCGGCTGGATCCTCGCGTCGATCGCCGGGTACTGGCTGAGCGCGAGCGTCCCCCGCGCGGCGCGACGCATCTACAGCATCGGCAAGGCGCACCGCGCCGAGCGCCAAGCGAGCGAGACCGAGGCGCAGCGTCGACAATCCGCCCGGCTTCTGCACGACACCGTGCTCGCAACTCTCACACTGCTGGCACATTCCGGCGTCGGAGTCTCGGCCGCAGCGCTCCGTCAACAAGCCACGGATGACGCACGCCTGCTTCGTCAACTCCGTCTGGGCGCTACCCCAGCGCCGCCATCCTCGGGTGGCTACAACCTCGAGCCTGTCGAAGAGACCGTGCTCGGCACGACTCTCGAATCGGTCAAGCAACGTTTCGGCCGCATGGGCCTCGAGGTGAGCTGGCACGGCACCGGACAGGTTCTGCTGCCGAGCGACGTGCTCGATGCGTTCCTGCTGTCGCTGGCCGAGTGCCTCGAGAACGTGCGTCGACACTCCGGCGTCACGCAAGCGCACGTCACCATCACCAACGATGACACCACCGTTCGCGCCATGGTTACCGATGCCGGTGTCGGGTTCGATCTGGACAGCATCCACGAAGACAAGTTCGGATTTCGTGAAAGCGTCATCGGTCGGCTGAAGGAGGTCGGCGGAAACGCCCGACTGTTCTCGGCGCCGGGTTCGGGCACGACCGTGGTCTTGGAGGTCCCGAAATGAGCGCCTACAGCACCGAACCCGAGGTCAACACCCTCGGGTCCGTCATCGGCAAGCGCGGCAAGGCGTTGCCGTCCGGTGTCGCGAAAGCGTTCCGTCAGGCGAGCGCTCGGGGCGCAACACTCGGCACCGGATATCTTGCCATCGGCGCGGCCGTGCTCAGCGCCGTTCAAACCGTCTACGGGCTCACTCTGTATGCGGCGCGGGTGGCCGAGTATCCCGATCTCCTGCCGGTGACAGCATCGTGGCTGCTGTATCTGGCAGCGCTCGTCACCGCGGTTGTATCACTGTCCCTCGTGGGAGAGCGCCTACCCACCTGGTTGTACCTCGTCTTCCTGATGATGCTCGCCGGCGTCGTGGCGCTCGACTTCGTAGCCATTTGGCCCCTGGGCAATATCGGCCACTTCGCCACCTCCTCGGTGTCGGCCGGCTTCGCGCTCGTGATCGTGGTGGCACTGCGGGCCGGGCGTGAGATCAGCGTCGCGGTGCTCGGACTCGCCGCGGCATTCATCTCGGCCGTTATTCTCACCACCCCGCTGACCGCGGAGACGATTCCTGAGCAGGTCGCAACGATTGCGCTCGCAGTGCTGCCTCCGACGCTTGGCGTCATCGTCGTGCGGGGTTTTCGGCGCATGGTGCAGGCAGAGCTCGAACGAGTGCTCGTGCAGTCCACGACGAGTGCCCCGCGGTTCGCCGTCGGCATGCTCGCCTCAGAGGAACTCGCCCGCCTCGACCTCGCCGCTGAAGAACTGCTCGACGCCGTCGGCACCGGGCGCAGTCCGCTGCCGCTCGGTCCGAAGACGGCGTCGACTGCCGCATCCTTGGCCACCGAATTGCGACTGCACCTCATCGAGGGGCGCCGCGAAACCTGGCTGTACCACGCGGTGACCGAGTCCGAGGTGCTGGGAAAGGCGGTCACCCTGACCGACCCGGGAAGCCTCGCCGGGCTGCTCGACCCCGTGCAACGCGACGGCCTGCTGTCGGCCGCCTGGCTCCTGGTCGCCGAGCGGTCGAAGTCCGGCAGTGCACGAACCGCGCACATCACCCTCGGGCCGGTCGCGGCATCCGCGCAGGAATACGCCCCGGCCAATTCGATCGTCGTGCCGATCACTTTCGCGACGACCGGGGTCGCCCGCAACCGCGTAGACCCGGCAACGTGGGACGCGTTCGGTCGAGTGGGGCGTTACAGTGACTCCACCCAGAATTCCAGCCTTCGTGTCGATGTCGAGTGCATTGTCGACAACCCGGCTGACAAGTGATCCGCCCGAATATTTCTCCCGCCCCCCACAGATTGAGGCCACAGTGACCGAGAAAGCCCCCATTCGACTCGCTCTCGTCGACGACCACAGGATGCTCCTCGGCGCGCTGACGGAGTGGATCCGCAATGCCGCGAACGACATCGACATGGTCGCGGCCGTGGCATCGTGGCCAGAACTGCTCACGCATCCGCAATTTCCCGTGGACGTCGTGCTGCTCGACCTCGACTTGAAAGACAACATCCCGGTCTCGCTCAAGATCAACACGCTCAAGACCACCGGCGTCAAGGTCGTGCTGATGAGCACCTACTCGGAGCCGAACGTGGTGCGCGAAGCGCTCGCCGCCGGAGCGCTCGGCTACCTCGTCAAGAGCGAGGACGCCGAGATGATCGTGGAGGCAATCCGAGCCGCCTGGAACAACGAGTCGTTCATCTCCGCCGAACTCGATCTCGCACTCAACGCCGGCGACATCGGCGGCGCCCCGAAACTATCGGCACAGGAGCGTCGGGTGATGGCTCTCTACGGCGGTGGCGAGCCGGTGAAGCAGGTCGCGTACCAACTGGGCATTTCCGAGGAAACTGCGAAGTCCTATCTCAAGCGTATCCGTGAGAAGTACCGCGTGGCGGGATTCGACGTGGGCACCAAGGTGGCGCTCCGAAAGCGGGCCATCCAAGACGGCATCCTGCTGCAGACCGACGACTCGGCTGGCCCCGGCGGCTTTTGACCGAAATTACGATTGGGCGAGCAGGGCGTCGGCATCGTGTCGGCGCTGTGCTCGGCGCCCGAGCAACACGCCGAGCACAGCGAGTGCGATTCCCGGCACGCACAGCGCAAGTCCTGCCCACGCCGGCGAGAGCAGACCGAAGCCAGCCACGATCGTCATCGATCCGATCCACGCACCGAGGCTGTTGCCGAGGTTGAGAGCCGCATGATTGACGGCCGCGGCGATCGTCTGGCTGTCGCCGGCGACATCCATCAGTTTTGTCTGAATCGCGGGGGACAACGCTGACGCGGATGCTCCGATCAGGAACAGGAACAGGAGCAGGCCCACCGGATGCTCCGCCGTGAGCGCGAAACCTAAGAGGGATGCGGCGAACACCGCGAACGACACGAAGATGGCCCGAGTGACATGCATGTCGGCCGCTTTGCCCCCGACCAGGTTGCCGATCGTCATACCCACACCGACGCACACCAGCGCGATGGCAACGGCAGCGGGTTGCAGCCCTGTCACACCCGTGACGATGGGTGCGACGTAGGTGTAAACCGCGAAGAATCCACCGAATCCGACTGCCCCAACCAGCAGAGCCACCCACACTTGCGCACTCGTGAAAGCAGACAGTTCTCGCTTCATCGTCGCGCCGGGATCGCCCGGGCGGTATGGAACCGCACGAGCGATCGCGACGAACGTGACGGCGAAAATCGCCGCGACGACCCCGTAGGCGACGCGCCAGCCGGCGGCTTGCCCGATAAGGGTGATGATGGGAACCCCGACGACGTTAGCGATCGTAAGTCCGGATAGCACGATCGCGACACCCTGACCGCGTTTGCCTGGACCAAGCAGGTCGGCCGCAACGAGCGATGCCACACCGAAGAATGCTCCGTGGCCGAGACCCGCAATGACCCGCGCGATGAGCACGAGTCCGAAGGTGGGAAGGATAGCTGAGGCGATCGTCGCCACGGTGAAGCCAGCCACGAGCGCAAGAAGTAGCCGCTTGCGCGGCAACCGCGCTGCAACTCCCGCGATTGTCGGCGCCCCGATGACAACGCCCAAAGCGTAAGCGGAAATCAGCCAGCCGGCTCGAGCGATCGCACCATCGGGGTTCTCTACCGCGACAACGGGGAGCAGGTCGCGCGCGATTTCGGGTAACAGCCCCATGGCGACGAATTCGGTCGCGCCGATGCCGAATCCGCCAAGGGAAAGCGCGAGCAACGCAAGCCGAGAGCGGGTGCGGGATAGGGACGTCATGGTGAGCCGTTCGCTGGTCGAATGGGAGGTGTGCTCCTCGTCGAGCGGGACGCGCTGGCGTACCCATTCAGTCTAGGTGAGGCCACCTCGGGTGTCGCCGGCTTCCAACGCCGCCTCCAGGCGGTCGATTTTTCCGGTCAGCTCCCCGGTGTGGCCAGGACGGATGTCCGCCTTGATCACGAGGGAAACGCGAGTGCCGTACCGCCCCACCGCTTCAGTCGCGAGCCGCACTACCTCGAATACCTCGTCCCAGTCGCCTTCAATCGTGGTGAACATGGCGTCGGTGTGATGGGGAAGACCGGACTCGCGCACGATCCGCACGGCGGCTGCCACCGCGTCGTGCACGGAATCGTCGGCGCGACCGCCGCTCGGTGCCACCGAAAACGCAACCAGCATCAGTTCTCCGTTCGAGTCGTCGTGGGTGTCGTCGTGGGTGTCGTCGTTCCCTCCAGCTTGCCAGCATGTCGGCTGAGGTGCACGAGCTCTCGCACTGCCCACACCGCAACAGCTACCACGAGCGCGTTTCGCACCGCGAGTACAAGCACCATCACCGGGTTTCCCGCAACGAGGTATCCGTAGAGGTAGGGGTAGATCACCTGGGTGAGGGCAGCGATGAGTAGGACGAGAGTAGCGGGGATTCGGTACCTGGTGGTCGATTCGCTTCGGTCGACGAGCATCCCGAACAGTACCGGAGCAACGAACCACACCATGAATTGCGGCGATCCGACCTTGTTGACGACGATCAGCACGGCGACGAGAGCAAGTGCGAGCGCCGCCACGACGCGTCGTTCAGGCGCCCGTGCGCGCGCAGCGATGATTCCAAGCGCTGTGACGGCGACGAGCACGAGAACGAGCAACGGCGTCATCACGGCCGACGCGATCTCCGTGCCCGGTCCGCTGACTTGGAAGGTGAGGATGCGCTGGTCGAAATATGCCGTCGTGTCCGCCGCGCCGGTCGCGACAGCCCACATCCAGGGCACTGCAACGAGCGACTCGATCTGAATCCCCCGGTCGGCCTGCTCCGCAAGAAAGCTCAGCACGCGCTGCCCCGCTCCGAAAGCCAGCGCTACTACGACCACCACGGTCGTTGTGATCATCGCGGCGATCAGCACCTTCGCCCGAAACCGCGAAGCGACCACCACGGCAAGCACCACGGCTCCCGGCCAGATCTTCATCCAGGCAGCGATCGTCAGTAGCGTGCTCGCGATGCGGGGATGCGCAACGACGACGCTCATCGCGATCACAGCGAGCGGTACGGTCACCGCGTCGATCCGGCCAATGGCCACGGGGCCGAGTAGACCCAGAAAGGCGGTCCACCACCATCCGAGCGCAAGGCGATCGCGTCGCGTGCCCCACGACGTCAGCACGCCCAGCGCCCCAGCATCGAGCAATAGGACCATGAGCAGCCAGACGACGCCGTACTGGTCGGGTCCGAACGCTGACGCGGCGAGCATGGGCGCGAGGGCAGCGAACGGGTAGACCCAGCTCTCGTCGATCACCACCCACAGCCCTTGCGAGAGCCCTGCATCGATCCACGACGAGTACACGACCGTCACGTCCTGGAACGGGCCGCTCGGGTGACTGAGACCCACGACAACTAGCCAGCAGTGCACCGCGACGAACGCCCCGGCGAGAGCGAGCGCCGCTGCGATGTCAGTGCTCCGGTGGCGCCGGTGCCGTCTGGCCACCGTCAGCCTGCGTCGTGGACCAGCGCAGCGACGGCGGCGCTCACTTCGGCGGCGAGACGCATGATGGTGAAGGGACCGCCGCGCGACGCTCGTTCTGCTGCGAGGCCGTGCACGACGGCCGCCGTCGCTCCGAGCCGGGCAAGCGCATCGGGATCGTCGCCGATCCGGGTCGAATTCGTTGCCACGAGTGCGCCGAGCACTCCCCCGAGAGCGTCGCCGGCGCCGGCAGTAGCGAGCCACGTCGGCGCGGATCGCACCTCGAACGTCGTTCCTGACGGACTGGCGACCCAGGTCGTATGCCCTTTCAGCAGCACGGTAATTCCGAGTTCTGCGGCGGCCTCGATCGCACATTTTCGAGGATCGTCGGCGATTTCAGCGAGGGCGCGTCCGGTCATCCGGTGGAGTTCGCGGTAATGCGGTGTGGCGATGCAGCGGTCAATGTTGCGGTCATGCAGGTCAAGAGCGCCGCCGTCGAGGATCACCGGCACACTGTCGGCGAGCGCGTGGTTGAGTCGGCGGCGTGTCGCGCGCCCGCGATCGGCCGCGTCCATCCCCGACCCGAGCAACCAGGCCTGCACCCGTCCCGCGGATGTCACGACCTCGGGTCTCTGGCTCAGCACGAAGTTCGATACGCGCCGGGCGCCGATGTGCCGCACCATGCCGACGCCGGTGTGCAAGGCCGCCTCCACTCCGATCACCGCCGCTCCGGGATAGCGAGCGGACCCGGTGACCATGCCGAGAACGCCGCGGGAGTATTTGTCGTCAGACTCCGTGGGGACGGCTATCTGACTGGCCGCCTCGACAGGGCCCCAGAACACGCTCATGGCATCACGATAGTTCGTCGGTTCCCGGGCTGGCTTGCCGCGCGCATCAGATGCGCCGTGTTGCGTCCTGCACTTCTCCGACGAGTTCCTCGATGATGTCCTCGAGAAAAAGCACGCCGCGGGTGGCTCCTGATTCGTCGAACGCTCGGGCGACGTGGCCACCGGAGCGGCGCATCGTGGCGAGCGCGTCTTCGAGGTCGGCACCGCTGTAGATGGAGATGAGTTGGCGGATGCGCTTGGGTGGGACCGGCTCGGTGTATTCCTCTTCGGGCACAGCAATGACGTCTTTGAGGTGCAAGTACCCCGTCGGCTCCCCCCGGTCATTGACGAGAACATAACGAGAGAAACCGTGACGAGCCACGGCGCCTTCCACGTCCGCCGCCGTCGCATCCTCGGGAAGCGTGATGAGCACATCCATGCCCACCGCCACATCACGCACCTTCTTCTCGGTGAACTCGAACGCGTTGGTCAGCGCTCCGGCGTTATCGCTGAGCACGCCCTCTCGAGTGGAGTGCGCAACGATATTGGCGACCTCATCGAGCGTGAAGGCGGTATTCGCTTCATTTTTCGGCTCGATCTTGAACAGAAGCAGCACGCCGTTCGCCGTCGCGTTGAGAGCCACAATGATCGGGCGGAACACTGTTGCGACGAACACGAGCGGAGGGGCAAGCAAGAGCGCGGCTCGCTCGGGTACCGAGAACGAGAGGTTCTTCGGCACCATCTCACCGAGCACGACGTGCAGGAACGACACCAGGACGAGCGCGAGAGCGAACGCGATGATGCCGATCACTTCTTCCGGCCAGCCGGTGAGAGCGAGCGGGACCTCCAGGAGATGGTGGATTGCCGGCTCCGACACGTTCAGGATCAGCAGTGAACACACCGTGATTCCGAGCTGGCTTGTTGCGAGCATGAGCGTCGCATGTTCCATCGCCCACAACGTTGTCTTCGCGGCGCGAGACCCAGCTTCGGCGCGCGGTTCGATCTGCGATCGGCGCGCCGAGATGACCGCGAACTCCGCACCGACGAAAAAGGCATTGACGAGCAGCAGGATGCCGAGCCACACGATTCCCCAGACGTCACTCATCGCTGTACCTGCTTCGGGTCGAGCGTGTCAGCATCGTCATCGTCTACCGGATCCGGCGTGTAGCGCACTCGGTCGATCCGGCGTCCGTCAAGTCGCTCGATGCGGAAGGCCCCACCGTCGATGTGAACCTCATCACCGACGACGGGCAGTCGCCCCAGCTCGCTCATCAACCAACCGGCGACAGTTTCGTATGGCCCGTCCTCCGGCACCGTCACGTGCGCGCGTTCGAGCAGTTCGTCGGGCCGCAGCAATCCGGGGAAGGTGAGCCAGCCGCGGCTGCGCACCACATCGGCTTTGGTGCGATCGTGTTCGTCGCTGACCTCACCGACGAGTTCCTCGACGAGGTCTTCTAGCGTGACCACGCCCGCCGTGCCGCCGTATTCGTCAAGCACGACGGCCATCTGGTACCCGCGACCGCGGAGTTCGCCGAGCAGACTGTCGAGCTTGATTGTTTCGGGTACGCGCAACGGGGAGAACTGCAAAGCGGACACCGGCACATCCGCTCGCTTGTCGCGGGGAACCGAGATCGCCTGCTTCAGATGGACGATGCCGACGATGTCGTCGATGCTGCCATCAATCACAGGAAACCTGGAGAAACCGGTCTTTCGCGCCAGCACAATGACGTCGTCGGCGGTCGCGGTTCGTTCGATGCTCGCGACTCGCGGACGCGGGGTCATCACGTCTCCGGCGATGTGGTCGGAAAAGGCCAGTGTGCGAGTCAGGAGCGTAGCCGTGTCGCGGTCGAGGCTTCCTTCGAGGGCAGATCTGCGCAGAAGAGAGATAAGTTCGTCGGCGGCGCGGGCGGAGCTCAGTTCTTCTTTCGGCTCAATTCCCCAACTGCGGAGGATGACGTTGGCCGAGTTGTTGAGCACCGACACCGCGGGCTTGAACACAGTCGTGAAACCGACTTGGAACGGCATGACAAGTTGAGCCGTACGCAGCGGGCGAGCGAGCGCGAAATTCTTTGGCACAAGTTCGCCCACGATCATCGATAAGAGCGTCGCGATGGTGACCGCCACGATCGTCGCGATCACGCTCGTCGCCGCGCCACGGATGCCCAGAATTTCCAACGGCCCGGTCAACAGGTTCGAAATCGCCGGCTCCATCGTGAAGCCGGTGAGGAGGGTCGTCAGAGTGATGCCCAATTGAGCGCTCGACAGGTGCGTCGACGTAATCTTCAGCGCCCCGATGGTGAGGCCGAGACGGCGTTCGCCACGCTCGTGCCGGGCTTCGAGCTCGGGGCGGTCGAGATTGACCAACGAGAACTCCGAGGCGACGAACAAACCCGTGCCGATCGTGAGCACAACGCCGATGCCGACCAAAACCCACTCAACCACGCGGGCCGCCCGTGCAGGGTTCAGATGGGGGGTCGTCCATTATTCGTTCAAGTATAGGTTGGTCAACCCGGTGCGAATTCCCGGCGATATTTCGTTGACTCAATTAATCGGCAGAATCTCCCGTTGTCGACGGCGGCACCGGTCCATCGAGGGGATTACGCTGGTATGCGGTGCGACCAGCGACGGGCGCATTCTCCAATACGCGTAACTAGTGAAGCGAAGGTAGGCGGTCGGCTGTGTCTAGCCCATTGACCGGACTGGCATCCGAGGACGGGACCTCGGGCGAGTTCGGCGCCAACGAATGGCTCGTGGACGAGATGTACGAGCAGTACATCGCTGACAAGAACGCGGTAGACCGGTCGTGGTGGCCGATTCTGGAGAGTTACAAACCGTCGCACGGAGCCGACCCGTCCGCTCCGGATGCAGCTACGGCCGCACCTGCGCCGGCAACCGCGCCCGCTGCGCCCGAACCCACCCGAACCGCGACCGTCCCTGCGTCCGGCTCTCAACCGGTAGCGCGCACGACGAGCCTCGAAGCTCGCCCGCAGCCGATTCCTGCCGAAGCACCGACGACGTCCAGCGTCGCCGCTCAGGGCAACGACGAACGCACCACCGATGAGCCGCGCGACGTCGTGACGACGCTCAAGGGGATGTCCAAGGCGCTAGCCGCCAACATGGACCTGAGCCTCTCGGTGCCGACGGCGACGAGCGTGCGCACCATCCCGGCGAAGCTCATGATCGACAACCGCATCGTGATCAACAACCACATGCGTCGCGCCCGCGGTGGAAAGATCTCGTTCACGCACCTCATCGGCTGGGCGATCATTCAAACGCTCAAGGAATTCCCCAGCCAGAACGTCTTCTACGAGGAGATCGACGGCAAGCCTTCCGTCGTCACCCCGGCGCATATCAACCTGGGAATCGCGATCGACCTCCCAAAGCCCGACGGCACTCGTGCCCTCATGGTGCCCGGCATCAAGAACACCGAGTCCATGGGATTCGGCGAGTTCCTGACCGCCTACGAGGATGTCGTGAAGCGCGCTCGCGACAACAAGCTCACCGCCACCGATTTCCAGGGCACCACGATCTCGCTCACCAACCCGGGTGGCATCGGCACAGTGCATTCGGTCCCGCGCCTCATGCGCGGACAGGGTGCGATCATCGGCGCCGGCGCCCTCGAGTATCCAGCCGAGTTCCAGGGCGCATCCGAGAAGACCCTCGTTGAATTCGGTATCGGCAAAACCATCACGCTCACGAGCACCTATGACCATCGGGTCATCCAAGGTGCCGGATCGGGCGAATTCCTCAAGAAGATCCACGAACTTCTGATCGGCGAGCGCCGATTCTACGAGAACATCTTCGCCGAGCTACGAATCCCTTATGACCCGATTCACTGGGCAGCAGACATCACGGTCGATCTCGCCGATGCCGTCGGCAAGGTCGCTCGCGTGCAGGAGCTCATCAACTCCTTCCGGGTTCGGGGCCACATGATGGCGGACGTCGATCCGCTCGAATACCGCCAGCGCACTCACCCCGACCTCGAGATCATGAGCCACGGGCTCACCTTCTGGGACCTCGATCGGGAATTCGTGACCGGCGGATTCGGTGGTCGGCGTAGCGCCCGCCTGCGCGATATCCTCGGCATCCTCCGCGACTCGTACTGCCGCACCGTCGGCATCGAGTACATGCACATTCAAGATCCAGCCCAGCGCCGGTGGATTCAGGAGAACTTCGAGAAGCCCTACACGAAGCCCGGGCACGATGAGCAAATGCGCATCCTCGGCAAGCTCAATGAGGCAGAGGCGTTCGAGACCTTCCTGCAGACGAAGTACGTCGGCCAGAAGCGATTCAGCCTCGAGGGCAGCGAATCGACGATCGCCGCTCTCGACGCCGTTCTGCAGGGTGCCGCGTCTGCGGGACTCGACGAGGTCGCGATCGGCATGGCGCACCGCGGTCGCCTGAACGTGCTCACCAACATTGCAGGCAAGACCTACGGCCAGATCTTCCGTGAGTTCGAGGGAACTCAAGACCCTCGCACCGTTCAGGGTTCGGGGGATGTCAAGTACCACCTCGGCACCGAGGGCACATTCACCGCGGCCGACGGCACCCAGATTCCGGTGTACCTGGCCGCCAACCCGTCCCACCTCGAAGCCGTCGACGGAGTTCTCGAAGGAATCGTCCGGGCAAAACAGGACCGCAAGCCGATCGGGACCTTCAGTGTGCTGCCGGTAATGGTGCACGGAGACGCGGCCATGTCCGGCCAGGGAATAGTGGTCGAGATCCTCCAGATGTCCCAGTTGCGCGCGTATCGCACGGGCGGAACGATCCACGTCGTCATCAACAATCAGGTGGGATTCACAACTCCTCCCGGTGAAGCGCGATCGTCGATCTACTCGACCGACGTCGCCAAGACGGTGCAGGCGCCGATCTTCCACGTCAACGGCGACGACCCCGAAGCTGTCGTTCGAGTGGCCGAGCTCGCATTCGCGTACCGCCAACAGTTCCACCGAGATGTCGTGATCGACCTCGTGAGTTACCGCCGCCGTGGTCACAACGAGGGCGACGACCCCTCGATGACGCAGCCGCTCATGTACAACTTGATCGAAGCCAAACGCTCGGTTCGCACCCTGTACACCGAGGCGCTCGTCGGCCGCGGCGACATCACCGAAGAAGAGTTCCAGGCGGCGCACCGTGACTTCCAAGATCGCCTCGAGCGGGCGTTCCAAGAAACACACGAAGCGCAGACGAACTCGATTCCTGTCATCACCACCGATGCGCACGCGGTCGCCGATCTCGAGCGGCCCGACTCGCAGCAAGATGACCGTGTCGGCGAACCTGAGACCACCGGGGTCGACATTTCGGTTATCCACCAGATTGGTGACGCACACGAGAATCCACCCGCCGGGTTCTCCATCCACCCCAAGCTTCAGGCCTTACTCAAGAAGCGACTCGACATGAGCCGCAACGGCAGCATCGACTGGGCGATGGGCGAGCTGCTGTCCATCGGTTCACTCCTGCTCGAAGGAACACCCGTACGCATGGCCGGACAAGACACCCGCCGCGGCACTTTCGTGCAACGTCATGCGGTGCTCCACGACCGGCAGAACGGCCAGGAGTGGCTTCCACTGTCGAATCTCGCGGACAATCAGGCAAAGTTGTGGATCTATGACTCCCTACTAAGCGAGTACGCTGCGATGGGGTTCGAGTATGGCTACTCGGTCGAGCGCGCCGATGCCCTCGTGCTATGGGAAGCCCAGTTCGGCGACTTCGCCAACGGTGCCCAGACCATCATCGACGAGTTCATCTCCTCGGCCGAGCAGAAGTGGGGACAGCGCTCGAGCGTCGTGCTCCTTCTTCCGCACGGCTACGAGGGGCAGGGGCCCGACCACTCGTCGGCACGCATGGAGCGATTCCTGCAATTGTGTGCAGAGAACAACATGACGGTGTCTCGCCCATCGACTCCGGCGTCGTATTTCCACTTGCTTCGACGTCAGGCGTACGCCAGGCCGCGACGCCCGCTGATCATATTCACCCCGAAGGCCATGCTCCGTCTGCGCGGCGCCACGAGCGAGGTCGCCGATTTCACCGGTGGCAAATTCGAGCCGGTCATTGACGACAACCGTCTCGGTAACGGTGCGGTTGTCAAGCGCGTGTTGCTCACGGCCGGCAAGATCTACTACGACCTGATCGCGGAACTCGACAAGCGCGGTGATGATTCCATCGCCATCGTTCGGCTCGAGCAGTTCTACCCGCTACCGACAAAGGAACTGAACGCCGTGTTGGACCAGTATCCGACGGCCGACCTCATGTGGGTGCAGGACGAACCGGCGAACCAAGGCGCCTGGCCGTTCATCTGTTTTGAACTCGCGAAATACTTGCAAGGCCGTACCATCCGGGTATCGTCACGGCCGGCGTCAGCGTCACCGGCGACCGGGTCGACCAAGCGCAGTGCGCTGGAACAAGCCGACCTGATCAAGAGGGCAGTCACCCTCTAGGTCAAACGCCCAGTAGGCCACACGCCCCGCGCGGATTAATCTCCGCGCGGGCGGCGGTGCACCGCTCGCTAGGCGCTCGGCGTGCGCGCCAATCGGCCGAGGATGGCGTCGCGCAAGTCTTCGGGAGCGGCCTCGCGACAGGCCTGCTTGATTTTCTTGCTCAGGGTGACGCCGACGAGGTGCTCAGCGGTGCATCCCTCGCAATTGGCGAGATGCTCGCTGATGTCTCGAAGTTCGTCCGTGCTGAGCTCGTTGTGGAGGTACTCCTCCAGCTCGGCTTTTGCCTTCTCGCAACCGCAATCTGTCATTTCGTGCTCCTCGTGGCAGTGACCGAAATGCCTCGGTCCCGTGCGTAGTCGGTGAGTATCTCCCGCAACAGCCGACGGCCGCGGTGCAAACGGCTCATGACAGTGCCCACGGGCGTCTTCATGATCTCGGCGATCTCCTGGTAGGAAAAGCCTTCGACGTCAGCGAAATACACTGCAAGCCGAAAATCCTCCGGGATGCTCTGCAGCGCGTCCTTGACGTCGCTGTCGGGCAAGTGATCGATCGCTTCCGCCTCGGCTGACCGGGTGGTAGCGGCGAGCGTGAGCGACGCCGCTGACCCCAACTGCCAGTCTTCGAGATCGTCGATCGTGCCTTGATACGGGTCGCGTTGTTTCTTGCGATAGGTATTGATGAAGGTGTTGGTCTGGATGCGATACAGCCATGCCTTCACATTGGTGCCCTGTTGGAACTGAGAAAAGGACTGGTAGGCCTTCACGTAGGTTTCCTGGACGAGGTCGGCGGCGTCGCTCGGGTTTCGGGTCATCCGCATGGCTGCGGCGTACAGCTGCTCCATGAAAGGAAGAGCCTGCTCTTCGAACAGGGCGTGGGAGTCGCCGACCGTTGCCGAAAGCTGAGCATCGCTGTCGCGTGCGTCACCGTCTGATGCGGCGCCAGCGGGTGTGTCAGTGCTGGGGGGAAGTAGCTCATCCATCACGCGCAAGTCTACGGTGGCACGTTCGAGCACGACCGTTGGTGTCATCTGGGCCACCATCTCCAATCCGCTGCTCAATTCGCCGTTATCCTTGACAACCGATGCAGGTATTCAGGTATTCCGGGCCCGAGTTCAGCCCCTATGACGATGACTCGACTCCCGAGCCCGTTTCACCGGGCCCGTGGCCCGCTCCGACGGCGACCGCACCACTGTCCGCCCGACTGCAGTTGCCCGGTTCCAAGAGTCTGACGAACCGTGAACTCGTGCTCTCTGCCCTCGCAAGCGGGCCGTCGCTGTTGCGCTCCCCGTTGCACTCGCGCGACAGCGCACTCATGATCGAGGCACTGCGCTCTCTCGGCACAACTATCGACGAGGTTCAGGGCACCGGTGCGTTCGGCCCCGACCTTCTCGTCACCCCGGGCGCACTCGAGGGCGGCATTTCGATCGACACCGGACTCGCGGGCACGGTCATGCGTTTTTTGCCGCCGCTCGCAGCGCTTGCTCTCGGGCCCGTCGCCTTCGATGGCGACGCCGGGGCACGTCGACGGCCCATGCGCACCATCATCGACGCGCTTCGGAAGCTGGGGGTCGACCTGACCGATGACGGCAGAGGCGCCCTCCCGTTCAGCTTGTATGGCACCGGACGGGTCGCCGGGGGCGACCTCGAGATCGACGCGTCGGCATCCAGTCAATTCGTGTCGGCCCTTCTGCTCGCGGGCGCGAGGTTCGACGACGGACTGCGCCTACAGCACACGGGCGATCGCCTCCCGAGCCTGCCGCATATCGACATGACGATAACGACACTGGCCGCTCGGGGTGTGCGAGTCGAGAATCCAGAGCCAGGGCTCTGGATCGTGCCGCCGGGCGAGATCGCCGGCGTCGACGTTGACATCGAACCCGACCTCTCCAATGCGGCACCGTTCCTTGCCGCGGCACTCGTTGCCGGAGGTTCAGTCACGATCGAAGGCTGGCCGAGCGAGACGACTCAGGTCGGCGCCGATCTGGAACAACTGTTGCCATTGTTCGGCGCTCGGGTAACCCGCGATGGCGGTGCCCTCACCGCACACGGCGGGGTGGGAATCGTCGGCGGCGGCACCCTTGACCCGGTCACCATCGACCTGAGTACAGGGGGCGAACTAGCGCCGGCGATCGTGGGACTCGCTGCTCTGGCCGCAGGTGACAGCGTCATCTCGGGCATCGGTCACTTGCGCGGGCACGAGACGGATCGTCTCGCCGCCCTCGCCGCTGAGATCAACCGACTCGGTGGGCGCGTCACCGAACTCGACGATGGCCTCGCCATCTCTGCAGCACCCCTGCACGGCGGGCTCTGGCACAGCTACGAAGACCACCGCATGGCAACGACCGGCGCGCTGATCGGCCTGGCCGTCCCCGGCGTTCGTGTCGACGATATCGCCACGACAGCGAAGACGCTCCCCCAGTTCCAGCAACTGTGGTCGGCGCTGGGGATCAACCCCGCGAGCGCACCAAACGACGCCTTGTGATCCGATGAGCTGGTTCACCGACTTCGACGACGACGAGGAGTACTCCGAGTACGACGAGTCGTCTGCCCGAGTGCGCCCGAACCCGAAAGGCAACCGTCCTCGCACCAAGATCCGGCCCGAGCATACGCAAGCGCAAACCGGCCGGGTCATCACCGTCGACCGCGGACGCTTCGGAGTCATCGTGGCCGAGGGATCGTCTGAGGAGCGGCTGGTCACTGCCACCGGCGCCAGGGAGCTCGGGCGCAACGCGGTTGTGACCGGTGATTTCGTCGACGTCGTCGGCGACGCGAGTGGCGACGACGGAAGCCTCGCGCGAATCGTGCGCGTGCACGAGCGCACGACGCTGCTGAGGCGGAGCGCCGACGACACCGATGCCGTTGAACGCATCATCGTCGCGAACGCCGACCAGATGCTCATCGTCGTGGCTGCGGCGAATCCGGAGCCACGCCCTCGTCTCGTTGACCGCTATCTTGTCGCGGCTTACGACGCCGGGATCAGGCCCATCCTCGCCCTCACGAAGACCGATCTCGCCGACCCGAGCGACTTTCTCGCCAATTTCGCCGGCCTGGATATCCGAGTGATCCGAAGCCGAAGCGATGAGATCCCGCTCGACGACCTCGTTGCCGCTCTGGATGGCCACACCACCGTGGCCGTTGGACACTCCGGTGTCGGCAAGTCGACGCTGGTCAATGCGTTGGTACCCGAGGCCAAGCGCGCAACCGGCATCGTCAACACCGTCACCGGGCGCGGTCGCCACACCTCGTCGTCGACGGTCTCCTACCGGCTCAGAACGGGGTGGATTGTCGACACCCCGGGGGTTCGGTCGTTCGGGCTCGGACACATCGACCCGGCAAACATCCTCAAGGCGTTCACCGATCTTGCGACGATCGCCGAGGACTGCCCCCGCGGTTGCACCCACCTCCCCGACTCCCCCGATTGCGAGATCGTGGAGCGGATGCGAGCAGACCAGCTGGATGCGATTGGACGTATGAGACTCGATTCACTGCAACGCTTACTGACTACGCTGGCACAGTGACCGAAGCGCGCTCTCCCCACTATTCGATCGGCGACGATCTGAGCCTCGCCTTGGCGTTGGCCGCTGACGCCGACCTCGTCACGCGCGATCGGTTCGAAGCCGTCGACCTTGCCATCGAGACGAAACTCGACAGCACACCGGTGACCGATGCGGACCGGCGGGCTGAAGCTGTCATTCGCGACGGTATCGTCGACGCCCGCCCGCATGACGCGATTTTCGGCGAAGAGTACGGCTCCGAAGGAACGTCGTCCCGCCAATGGATCATCGACCCGATCGACGGCACCGCTAACTTCATGCGCGGGATCCCCATCTGGGGCTCCCTGATAGCGCTCGTCGTCGATGGCGTTCCCGTTGTCGGCGTTGTGAGCGCGCCGGCTCTCGGTCGGCGGTGGTGGGGCGCCACCGGGCAGGGGGCATTCGTGTCCGTCGACCACGGCGCACCTCGCCGTCTCGCCGTGAGTTCAGTAGCGTCGCTGCACGAAGCGTCGCTCTCCTACAACAGCATCAAGGGGTGGGACGACGCCGGATACCTCGACCCTCTGGTCGACCTGACACGCCGTGTTCGCCGGGCGCGAGCGATCGGCGACATGTGGTCGTACATGCTCGTCGCCGAAGGCGCAATCGATATCGCGGGAGAATTCGACTTGCAACCCTACGACATGGCGGCGATCATTCCGATTCTGGAAGAAGCCGGCGGTCGATTCTCCTCGATCGAAGGCCATGACGGGCCGTGGCACGGCAGCGCACTCGCGACGAACGGCCTCCTGCACAACGAGGTGCTGGAGTCGCTCGCGCGCAAGTGACGCGGCCGCTTCGGATCAGTCCTCGCTACCGCGGTAGCGGAACCAGCTGAACTCCGGTGCGCCTGAGGTCGCGAATATTCCGATCACCCGTCCGGTGAAGGATGCCGCGGTTTCGGCCGAAAGGTACCGTCCGTCAACCCTCGCGAGAGTCACCTCCTGCTCGCCCGAGCGAGCGCGCAAGTGCACGAAATCGCTCGTCATGCCCTCGGAATTGAAGCCCGCGGCGGCGGGTTGGGCATCCACGTGCAGTTCGATCGGGCCGGCGGCGAAAGTCGCGGTCCAGAACTGCTCAATCGTCGCCAGGCGGGCACGCGCGGTAACGACGACCGTGTCGCCGTCGGCGCGCGCCTCGAGCGAATAGTGGTGGTGCTCGTCGTAGCGCACGGCGATCCCGCCGGCGCCGTTGTCAACGTCAACGAGCGTGGAGGCGTCGGCCGTCTGATTGAGCTGACGACGACCCAGGAACGCCGGGCGCGGGTCGTCGAGCGTCGATCCGTTGGCGGGGATGACGAGTCGACCACTCTCGGTGTCAAATGTCGATACGGTGTCGGCGTCTTGACGGATCGCGAGCCAGGCGTCATCGAGCTCCTGCTCGGCGAAGTCGATCGAGTATTCGGTGATGCCGGCTCGCGGCGCAAGCACCACCGGATCGGCGCTCGGCCAACCGTCGTCACCCCAATAAACACGTGTGACGAAGGTCTCGCGCCCTAGCGCTGAAAAGGCCTGCGTTCCGCCGCGCGGTCGCATTCCAAGCAGCACCATAAGGGTCTCGCCCTCTGGCCCCTCGACGAGGTCGCCGTGTCCGGTGTTCTGGATCGGGCGATTCGTGCTGCGGGCGCTGAGGAACGGGTTGTTCGGCGCTGGCTCGAAGTCACGATCGGGGAACTTCGATCGGGCGATGCTCACGCCGTGACCTCGTTCCGTTCCACCCTCGGCGATCATCAAATACCACCAGCCACCACGCTCGTAAAGGTGCGGTGCTTCCGGGAATTTGAAACCGGATCCGGACCACAGCGACCGCGGTTCCTCGATCGCCCGGTGGGCGGCCAGATCAACGCGGACCTGCTGAACGCCCAGGTGCTTGCCGATGTCTGGCCCGGTGGTGATGAGGCCGGAGAACGTCACGTATGCGGTGCCGTCACTGTCCCAGGCAAGGTCGGGATCGATGCCGGCGACGCCCTCAATAACAACGGGCTCTGTCCACGGCCCGGCCGGGTCGATCGCGGTGAACACGACACAGCCGATCCCCATCGCGATGGTGACAATCAGGTAGAACGTGCCGTCGTGATACCGGATCGTCGGCGCCCAGACGCCGCCGGCGGTCGTCACGTTCTCGAGTCCCAATTGACTCGTGCTTGTCGAAACATTGCCGATCTGTGTCCAGGTCACGAAATCGGTGCTGTGGTAGATCGGTATAGCCGGAAGATATTCGAACGTCGACGTCGCAAGGTAGTAGTCGTCGCCGACGCGCACAACACTCGGGTCGGGGTTGAATCCCGGAATCAGCGGGTTCGGGTATTCACGGCTCACAGCTCGACCTGCACTGTTCCCTCGAGCGGGAGCACGTCGACGGCGCTGCCGGCGACGATACGGAACTCCCCCGACTCATACGCCCACGCGTCATCCCAATGCGCGAACGCTCGGCTCGGCACGGTGATCGTGACCGTGGCGCTCCCACCCGCCGCAACACGGGCGGGTGCGAAGCCGACGAGCCACCGCACCGGTCGATCGATGGCCGAACCTGCGCGCTCAGCATAGAGCTGAACAACCGTCTTTCCGTCGCGTTCACCGGTATTGGTCACAGTCACCGCGACGTCGATGGATGCGCCCGGCGCGATTGTGGCCGGCACGTCCATGGCATCAAACGAGAAGGTGGTGTACCCGAGTCCGTGTCCGAACGAGTAGGCGGGAGCCGTGCCTTCCTTCAGCCACGCACGGTATCCGATATGAATACCTTCGTCGTAGCGCAGCACGCCCTCGGCGGGCGTTGTGTTCAAAACTGGCACATCCTCTTCGGCTGCCGGCCACGTGGTCGTCAGCCGTCCTCCAGGTTCGACGGCGCCGGTGATGACGTCGGCGATTGCGTCGCCGAACTCCTGCCCTCCGAAGAAGCCCATCACGACCGCGGCCACGTCGTTGCGCCACGGGAGGAGCACAGGCGATCCGGCGTTCACGATGACGACGGTTCTCGGGTTCACCGCGACGACCGCCCGCACGAGATCGTCCTGTCGCCCCGGAAGTGCGAGCGAGGTTCGGTCGAACCCTTCGGACTCGACCTTCGCGTTCGTCCCGACGACGACGATGGCGACATCCGCTTCCCGTGCTGCGGCAACCGCTTCCGCGATCAGAGCCTCGGGGTCGGAGTTGTCGACTTCGAGGCCGAAGGTGCAGGCAAGCGCTGCAGCGAGTGGGCCGACGCGTTCGCTCAAGTCGTACTCGACGCGCACGTCGACAAGAGTGCCCTCTTCGACGTGCACCGGCGCAGCGACCGACGGCGGCGACAAGAATGCAGCTCCCAGGTCGTCGCTTTCCGCCTCGAGCTTCTCATCAAGCACGAGTTCGCCATCGATGTAGATCTTTGCGGCACCGACCGAGGCGAATCCGAATCGCACGGTGCCGGTGGATTGCGGCACGAACCGCGTCGACAGCTCGAGGCGTGCCGCGGCGAGGATCGGTGCGTCTCCGCCGAACCACACCAGTTCTGTCGCGCGGCGATCTTCGACCGCGAGTTCTCTACCGTCGTGGTCGAGGAAGCGGATGTGCAGTCCGGGCTCACCGGTCGTGGGGTTGACCATCTGGTCAAGCGCGAGCGGGATCACACCTTCTTGCACGACCGCACCGACGGAATAGCTGATCTCGGTGCCAGCGTAGACGGCACGGATTCCCTCGAGCGGCGAGACAGTCTTTTCGGGGAGCACTGTCGCACTGCCACCGCCCTGTGTGCGGGCGGCCAGGGCGTTGTGCCCGATAACGGCGATCGAACCAACAGATCCGGGAAGCCAGGGCAGCTCGTCGCGGTTGGAGAGCAGCACCGTGCCCTCTGCAGCTGCTTCGCGAACAAGCGCGACGCCGTCCTCCACGAGCACTGGAGCGAGTTCTGCTCCAACGCCCTCGAGCGCGCCGACTCGGGCTGCGAGCAGCAGGATGCGCTCAACTTTGCGGTCGATCGCGGACTCCGGCACCTCCCCGGCACGAACGGCGGCAACGAGCGCGTCACCCCAGGGCCCATCCGGGCCAGGCATGACGAGGTCCTGCGACGCCGTCGCGCTCGCAAGGCTTCGCACTGCGGTCCAGTCGCTGATGACGACGCCGTCGAAGCCCCATTCGGAGTTCAGCGGCGTCTCGAGAAGGTCGTTTTCGGTTGCGGTGACACCATTGATCGAGTTGTATGAGCTCATCACGAGCCACGCGTTCGCCTCGACGATCGACTTCTCGAAGGCCAGAAGGTAGAGCTCGCGGAGCGCGCGGTCCCCCACCTGCACGTCGACAGTGAAGCGCTCGCTTTCGGAGTCGTTGGCAATGTAGTGCTTCGGTGTCGCTGCGACGCCGTTGTCCTGCACGCCCTCGACGTATGCGGCAGCGAGATCGGCGGTAAGGATCGGGTCTTCGCTGAACGCCTCGAAATGGCGGCCGCCCAATGGCGAGCGGTGCAGATTGATGGTGGGCCCCAGTACGACGTCGACACCCTTGCGGCGCGCTTCGACCGCCGCCGCGGCGCCGTAGCGACGGGCGATCTCGGGGTCCCACGACGCGGCGAGCGCGGTGGCCGAGGGCAGGTTGAGAGACGGGTCTCGCTCATCCCAGGTTTCGCCGCGCACTCCACTGGGTCCGTCGGAGACGAGGATGCGGCGCAGCCCGATCTTCTCGACCGGCCAGGTATTCCAGAAGTCGCGCCCGGTAAGCAGGAGCACCTTCTCCTCGAGGGTCAGTAGGGCAATGCGATTCGCAATCTCTGCTGCGAACTCCGCAGGGATAACCGATTCGGTGACGTCAGTGTTCACGATTGAACTGCTTTCTCTTGGATGTCGCTTGCATGGTGAATAAAGACGCGCACGTCCCACGCTTCGAGCGCCACATCGGCGCCAGCCGGGATGGTCGTGTCGCTCAGAAGGTCGGTCAGCGGTGCGGGCGCGGTGACCGTCGCCGGTTCCCACGACCAGTTGTGCACGAAGTGAATGCGGTCGCCGGTCGGCGTCGTCGAGGTTGAGACGTGCACGGATGCGTTTTGCTCCGCCCACCCGGCCACCGGCGAAGGCACCAGCCAGCGGGCGATGTCGGCGGCGAGGTGTTGGTTCGGCACGGTACCGACGACGCTGATCCGTCCAGCGCCGCTGCGCTTTGACGTCATGGCCGGCCATCGCCCGAAGTGCGGATGATCGTAATTCAGGAGCACGTCAGCATCGGTCGTCGTCAGCCCGTCGACCCAATCGATGCCGCTGGATTCGTCGGAAAGTGGCGCGTCCCATGCCGCTGACGCTCGAACGGCAAGGGGCACGGTGAGATTAGCGATCTCGTCGTACCAGACGCCGGCTGGCTCGGCGAGCCTCGCCGGCTTCACGTCGATCCGTGCCCGCCCCTCGCGGTCGGCGTACGCGGTACGCGGCCCGAGCACGAGGTGGCCACCGGCCACGGCGTAGTCAGCTAGCCAATCGAGGTCGTCGTCGGACAACGTGAAGAGCGCGGCAACGACGAGCACGGGATATTCCGCCGCGATCGCTGCTGGCGGGGTCTCAGCACCGCGCGACGGGAACAACTGTTGCGGACGCAGGAAGCGCGACTGCAGCTTGGCATCGAAAGCGCCCCGCGTAAACGCGGCCAGAATGCGCCGATAGGAGTCAGTGTCGAAGTACTGCCCCGGTGCCTGGAACGGGGCTTGGGATGCCAGCGCGAAGGCACTGTCGGTGTCATAGACGAAAGCGATGTCCGCTTCTGGGCGCCCGGCAGCGACGATGGCGCCGGCCTTCTGGAACTCCGCCCCGAGTCGCGCGAGTTCGGCATAGGTGCGGCCCGGCACTTGGCTGTGCGGTAGCACACCGCCCCAGTAGGTCTCGGTGCCGAAGTGCAGAGTGTGCCAGTGCCAGTACTCAATCATGTGAGCGCCGCGGGCCACGAGCGCCCACGCCGCTTGCCGCCACTGACCGTCGTAGGGCGAAAAATTCAGTGAGGAATGACCGATCGATGACGCATTCGTCTCGGTGACGAGGAATGGTTGCTGCTTCGACGAATACATGCGATCCGCGAGTTCATACAGCGACCAGGTGCCAGAGAGAATCCACCCGGCCGACCGCGGCGCCGTGCTTGGGTGCGCGAGCGAGTCCTGCATCTCGTAGTAGGCGTTGCCCGAAGAGATATCGAGCTCGGCCGACAGATCGACGTCCTCGACGCCGACTTGGTCATAGGAGATACACGTCGTCACGAACTGACCTTCGAGCACCATGTCGCGCACGATGTCCGACTGCCAGCCGATGAACTCGGTCACGAGCCTCGCCTGGAACCTCCGCCATGCGAGGTCGTACTGTGGCTGGAAATTGCCGTCCGGAACCCACAAGTCGGCCCACGTCGAGATTCGGTGCGACCAGTAGACGAGACCCCATTCCCGATTCAGAGTGTCGACGTCGCCATACTGGTGGCGTAGCGAGTCGACGAAGCGCTGGAAAACTCCGGTGTTGTAGAGCAACCGGAAGCCGGGCTCGTTGTCGACCTGGAATCCGACGACGGCTGGGTGATCGCGATAGCGCTCGACGATGCGTCGGATGATTCGCTCGGCGTAATAGCGGAAGGCGGCGTGCGTGAAGTCCACCTCTTGGCGCGCACCCCAGTGCACCGGCGTTCCCGTAGCGCTGTCCGCGGCGATCTCAGGGTAGAGCCGCTTCATCCACATCGGGATGGCGTACGTCGGCGTTCCGAGTAGCACCTTGATGCCGCGGGCGTGCGCGCCATCGAGCACCGGTTGGAGCCAGTCCAGGTCGAAACTCCCCTCCTCGGGTTCCCACGTCGACCACACTGATTCACCGACGCGAATGACCGTGAAGCCTGCCTCGACCATCAGGTCGAGGTCGACATCCAATCGGGGTGTCGGCTGGTACTCGTGGTAGTACGCCGCCCCGAAAAGAATTCCGGGCGCGGTGGCCATCATGAGACCGCGCC
>JANOYC010000041.1:0-4077 GCA_031428675.1 Microbacteriaceae bacterium
GGCGGGGTGGTCACCCACCGTCAGCGCCCGGCAACGGCAAGCGGCATCACCTTCATCAACCTCGAAGACGAGACCGGGCTCGTCAACGTGATCTGCTCGGTCGGAGTGTGGGAACGCTACCGTCGGGTGGCGCGGGAGGCACCGGCGATGGTGATTAGGGGCATCCTCGAACGCTCGAGTGAGGGGGTCACCAATCTGGTTGCTGACCGCCTCGAGTCCTTGGCGGTGGTACCGAAGTCGGTGTCGCGAGACTTCCGCTGAACGACCCCGTTAGTCCATCCGATTGATCAATTCGGTGAGCGCGTTCGCGTACTCCGGCGCGGAGGGGTAATGGCTGTGCGTGGCGATGGTCAGCATGTACGTGTTCGGTTCAAGGGCGGTCGCGACTCGATCGATTTCCGCTGCCGCATAGCTATTGACGGGAAAGCCGAGAAAGTCGGTGCGACGCCAGAGGCTCACCCAGGCTGCAGATTCGTTGCGGCGAGAGAGAAGCGCACGCAACCCGGTCTCGGGTGCCGGGCCGGCTTCGGCTTCAGCGAGGTCTTTCTCCACTTGGCGTTGCCACGGGTCACTCGTGAACAGGGACGGGGCGCAGCACGGGCGATTGCCGAGCACGGCGGGGCCTAACAGTTCGGGAAAGAAGCGGCCGAAGAATGGGCGAAGTTGAGTGCCATAGGTGATGAGACCGATTCGCGGTCGGGCGATCTCCCGCGCGGCCGAGTCGAGAGCAAAAATGCACGACACCGCGAGCACGGCACCGAGACTGTGCGCCGAGAACACCACGCGGCGATCCGGCTTCAAGCGACCACCCGGTGTGAGCCACGACCGCACGCGTGTGTTCACTTCCGGAACGACCCGCTCTGCATAGCAGGGCGGCGCAAACGGATGTCCGGCGCGCGGCAGGAAGCAAATGAGATCCCAGATGAGGCCCGCTGGGCGCTCCCGTTTCGAAAGAGCATTCACAGCAACGGCCGCAACCGCCCCGAGAGCGACGGTCGACAGGGTGCTGACCGCGAGGGATGACGCGTGATTGGCGATCCACGCGATCGCCGATCCCGCTTCCATACTCGAACGTTCGGGCATGCGTATCGCGACCGTCGCCGCAAGGCCGAGACCGATCGTCGCCGCGACAACTCCGAGCGCTGGCTCCGCCCGGTGCGCGAGCGCGGCGATTCGTTCGGCTTTCGCCACCTGAAGCGAAATTGCGTTCATCGACCCCGCCGACGTCGTCGGGATGCCGCGCAACCGCAACACGGCAATAGGTGCGAGCACGATGAGCAGTACGACGATGACAGCGAGGAGGGCGACGCCGAACTCCACGTACGCGTTCGGAACGTCGATCGGCGAATTCGGGTCGTCTACGGGCGGCCCGCCCGGGCCTCGCCACATTTCGTCGGCACTGTTCTTGCCGACGCTCAGGGGTAGCGCGAGCCACGAGGCGAAGCCCACGACAATGAGACTCGACAGCACCATGGTCGATCCGAGAGACAGAAGGAGCACAACGCCAGGGCCCATTCCGCCCCACCCTTCTGCGCGCACCCTGCTGCGATCGGTGCCGAGCGGCCAGACGAATACGAGCCCCAACTGGATGATCGTCACGAAAAGTGCGGCCGCCACGAAGTACCCGAAGAGCTCGGGAGCGCCACTCGTCGTCAGCGCACCGACGACAGGAATCAGGAGGGTGAGCGCGATGAGCGATGTCGAGAGCCACGTGGGTACGCCGCGTCGCCACCCGAGCGACGCAATGGTGATCGCGAGGAGCGCGGCGATGAGCGCTGTCGGCACGGTCACTAGTCCGAGAAAGCCCTCCCGAGCTGCCCGGGTGACCGTCCCCTCGTCAAAAGACGTCGCGATCGCGGTCGCGACGAAGAGCGCGCCGCCACCGACGAGCAGCGCACCCGCGAGTCGCCGCCGCCACTGTATGGCGGTCGCAGTTGGTGCGGGCGGACGTGCAACGAGCACCGCGACCGCCGTGAGGCCGACGAAGCCGAGCGCCACACACGCCGAGGCTAAGGGTTGAGCGGCGATTGCTCCGCCGCTGTCGAGACAGTTGCTGCGGGCGAAGGTGAGCGGATCACCGCAACCGATGGCGGTCGAAAACACCCGGTCCCACGCGAGCAGAATCGTCACGAGGAGAAGCGACGCCGCGAAATGCATGCGTTCGGTGCCGCTGGAGACGCGTGACTCGGTCCAGAAACTCGCAGTAGCTAGAAGTGGCACGTCGTCGTCGTCGAGTGTCGCCGCTGGCGCGTGCATCATCTCTCCCTCGATGTTCGCTTCGTAACGAACCCGGCCTCTCCGCGAGACGAGATAGAGCACAAGCATTGCGACAACGGGCACTAGGGCCAAAATAGCCAGCCGAAACCCTCGGTTCGTCCCGAGGAGAAGGTCGAAAATGCCCGGCAGCTGCGCGCACACATTTCCGTCGCGATAGCACTGCACCCCGATGAGGTCGATGCTGACAGAGGCGATGGTGGCGACCAACAGGAGGGTAAGGCCGAGAGCGAAAAGCCGGATGCCCGCCGCGCCGACGCCCGGCTTCCACGCTCCGCTCTGAGTGGGGATGCGACGGGTCCAGTAGGCGAGATTACACAGCCCGAAAGGCAACAGCAGTAGCCAACCGAGGTGTACGAACAGCACGACAACGGCTGATCCGACGCCACCGCCTGATCGGGCAAAAGCGCCCCATGAGTACGCCTCTCGCCTCAGGCCCCGACGCACAGGCGGATTCTTTTCGACCCAGAAACCGCCGAGGTCGTCGCCGCGGTCCCGCACCGTGTCGCTCTCGGGAACACCGAGCATTTCGCCCGGAGGGGTGTTCTTGATCCCGTGGATCCGCAACTCGAGGACTTGCCTCATGATTGCCCCGAGATTACTCCGGTGCGACCGCTCGGTCTATGGGATAAGGCCGCGGGATGGCGTTGCGGGACATTTTTCTCACTAGCTGCGGTGCATGATCCGTCGCAGGTAGTCGATCCTGGTCTGCAATTGCGTGACCGTCGCTTGCGCCACCGCGGGGCCGCCGCAGACTCGCCGCAATTCTGCGTGCACGAGTCCGTGCGGTTCTCCGGAGAGCTTGGCGCGCATCGCCACAAGAGAGTTGAGAAGGGTGCGCTGTTCCTTGAGCGTGCGATAGAGCGGCACGGTGGAGTCTGCTGACGGTTGCTCGGTGCGTCCGCGCGCGGCGCTCCGGCGGGATTGCCTGGCTTGACGCTGCTGCAGGAGCTCCTTCACCTGGTCGGGCTCCAAGATCCCTGGAATCCCGATGAAATCGAGTTCCTCGTCGCTGCCGGGCTCCGCCGCGAAACCGAACTCGGTGCCGTCAAAGAGTGCGCGGTCGAAATTCGCGTCGGACTCGATCGCTTTCCAGGTGAACTCCTCAGTGAGCGACTCCGGCGCGGATTCAGTGCGGTTCTCAGCTCCGAGGAGCGAATCGTCGAGAAGGTCGTCCGGTGAGGTTTCCCGGTCGAGGGCGTGATCGCGCTCGATCTCCAATTGCGCGGCGAGTGACAGGAGAGTAGGCACGCTGGGCACGAAAATCGACGCTGTTTCACCGCGGCGGCGGCTGCGCACGAAGCGACCGACGGCTTGCGCGAAGTACAGCGGGGTGGAGGCCGAGGTGGCGTAGACCCCGACCGACAAGCGCGGCACGTCGACGCCTTCCGACACCATGCGCACGGCCACCATCCACCGCGAGGTCCCCTCCGAGAATGTGGCGATGCGTTCGCTCGAAGCCTTTTCGTCGGAGAGCACGACGACGGGAGCCTCGCCGGTGAGTGTGGTCAGGATGCCCGCGTAGGCGCGCGCCGCAGCCTGGTCGGAGGCGATCACCAACCCTCCGGCATCCGGAATCGCGTGTCGCACTTCGGTCAAGCGGCGATCGGCGGCCGCGAGCACCGACGGTATCCATTCGCCGTCGGGCGACAGCGCCGTGCGCCATGCTTGCGCGGTCACGTCTTTGGTGTCGCCCTCACCGAGCCGCGCTTCCATTTCATCGCCCATGCGGGTTCGCCAGCGCATCTTGCCCGCATACGCCATGAAGATGATGGGGCGAACCACTCCGTCTGCCAGTGCGCG